>CAYZUI010000116.1:0-16279 GCA_964481945.1 uncultured Gammaproteobacteria bacterium | reverse complement strand
GCAATCTGGCGCAAGGCGTGCAGCGCTACCTGGCTCGGTTGAGCTTGGAGCCGCTGATACACGGCCGTTTCCAGTTGTTCCAACTGTTGGCTAGCGCGATCACGTTTCAATTCAGTCACCGCGGCTACGCGCTGCACTGGCGCCTGTTCAATCAGCTTAGTCCAGTGCTGAATGTCGTCTGGCCGAATCTTTTTTACTAACCCCGGACGACCGTGACACAACGGAATATGGGCATTGTCTTCCGGCCAGGCCGCTACCAGTTCGGCATCAGACACGGGATGGAAACGAATGATACTGCACCGTGAAATAATCGTGGCCGGCAAGGTTTCCATAGATGCAGCCAACAGATAAACGGTCATGACACTACGCGGCTCTTCCAATTGCTTGAGCAGTGCATTCCAAATCTGCAGGCTTAATTGGTCCGCCTGGGTAATGACAATCGCCCGCTGCCGGGTGACAAAAGTCGTTTCCGCTGCTTCACTAAGCACTGCGCGCAGGGTAGCCATATCCAGGGTTGTGCCGTCTAGCCAGCGTAAACCGGCGTGGCTATCATGCTGTAACTGTCGGCACGGACGACAGCGCAAGCAAGCCAACTGGGTATCGCACCAGGCAGTGAACAAATAGTTGCTAAGGAACGTGGTCTTACCAATGTGGTCTGGCCCAACCCAAAGCTGGGCGTGCGGGACTATACCATTTTTCAGCGTCTTTTGCAAGTAAGTAGCGACGACGGCATTGCCGACGAGGTTTCGAGTGTAACGCATAGTACCTAGTGTACTTGGCCGAGGAGTACTTGCCAAGTTTCCTGACCACACCGTTCCCAAGAAAATTCATCCAGTTGAGCGGGGCGCCGGTCAGCCTGCAGACATTCCGCAATGACCTGGGCCATCGCTGCTGCATCGTGTTGGTCAAAATACCAACAGGCCAATCCGCCAATTTCACGTAAGGCTGGGATATTTGAGCAAGCCACTTTGGTGCCACTAGCCAACGCTTCTAACACCGGGATGCCAAAGCCCTCATAATTCGAAGGAAAGATAAACGCCGCCGCTTGTTGCATCAGCTGGGGTAATTCGGCAGCCGAAACATATCCGAGTAACTTGATTCCGGGCGGAGGTTGAAACTGCTCAAAACCAAAACCACGATTACCGGCCAACCACAACTGGTGTGGCAGATGATAGCGTTCTCTTAAAATCTGCCAAGCTTCAATCAAGCGCTGAATATTTTTTTTCTTCTCAATCCGTCCCACATAAAACAGATAAGGCGGATCCACCGGCTGCACGTGCTGCGGCATAAAAGCGGCTCGATCAAACCCATTGTGAATCACGGTGATATGATCAGCCGATGACGGGTAGCGAGAGATCAGTTCTTGTTTGGTAAAATTGGAAATAGCAATAATACGACTGGCGTGAGCAACCGCATAGCGCATGGACCAACGATGATAGTCCAACTCTGTGGTACCGTACCGACCAAACGTACACAGTTTTATTAACCAATGCATCAATCGTCCACCAATATGGCTATTGGCATACAACTGCGGATCATGTTCAAAACCAAGATCGTGGGCAACATAAACGGTGTGTTGGGGATGGAGTACAGGAATGGTGTGGGCCGGAATAAATAACACGTCCGGGCGGCGCCATGGCCAGAGTAGCGCCAATGATAATCGTAACTGCGTCCAAAGTAGTCGGGGTGGCCAACGGAGAATGCGTATCTGCCAATCAGCTGGCAGATCCTGTAAATCTTCTACCAGGGCTGATTTGACGTACAGAATAACGCGGTGCTGAGTAGGGTGATACAGTTTGGCAAATTGATGCAAAAGATGATAACAATACCACTCCGTTCCCGTCCGTTGCCGGACATTGGCCCGCGACGCATCGATACCAATTGTAATCATCGTGTCGACAGAATCGATCGTTTATAGGATTCCAGGTTTTCCAAAGCCACACCGGTTCCTTTGACGACATTTTGCAACGGATCATCGGCTACATAGGCCGGAACGCTAATCGCCCGAGCCAATAATTCATCCAAATTACGCAACAGGCCAGATCCACCCGAAATCACCATACCCTTATCAATCACGTCCGCCGAGAGTTCCGGCGGTGTTTCCTGCAAGACCGCTTTGACCGCCTGCACAATGCCCTGTAATTCATCTTGAATGGCTTCAGTGATATCATCGGAAGTGACTGCCGCCGTTCGCGGTAAGCCGGTCACCATATCACGACCGCGAATGTCCATGGATAATTTTTCCGCCAAGGGCAAGGCCGAGCCAATTTTAATTTTTAATTCTTCGGCACTGCGTTCACCGATAGCCAGGTTATATTGTTTACGCACATATTCTTGGATGGCGAAATCAAATTTTGTTCCACCGATCCGCACCGAAGTGTTGGCTACAATCCCGCCTAACGAAATCACGGCGATTTCACTCGTGCCGCCACCAATTTCAATAATCATGTGGCCAGAGGCTGATCCGATGGGAATACCGGCACCGATGGCTGAAGCAATCGGCTGTTTAATAATAAAGGCGGCTTTGGCACCAGCTTGCAACGTCGCATCGATCACCGCTCGACGTTCTGTGGAAGTAATTCCGGCCGGCACCGCAATCATCACTTCCGGGCTAACGAAGCGAACACCACCCAAAGCTTTGTTAATAAAATAACGCAGCATGCTTTCCGTGGTTTTATAATCGGCAATCACGCCTTCCTTTAAGGGGCGCTTGGCCACAATGGTATCCGGGGTACGACCCAACATCTCGCGCGCCTCACTGCCGACGGCCAGAACCTTACCATCGTGCTGGCTGACAGCCACCACGGACGGTTCATTAATAGCAATACCACGCTTGGGCACATAAACCAGCGTATTGACCGTACCTAAATCGATCCCAATTTTTTTAACAAACATGTCGCCAGTTCACTTATTTTAGATCAATCGTCAACTGCAAGTCACGCAGCAGCTGGGTAGTAAAATGCACTTCAGTATTATCAATTTCAGCCGATTCGTCAAGGGTAGTCGCCTGACGGACTTTTTTATCGACATCGAATAAAATCGTAGCAGTGACATTATCAGTACCGGCCTGTTTTTCCCAAAACAACTCATACGTCCCAGCGGCGATCTGATCGGTCACCGTTTGTGGTAAACGATACTGCAGGGTAATCGTCTCTTCCGATTTGGGTTCTACCGAGATAAAACCTTCCCAGACAGTTTTATCGACGTCCGCGGCTTGGCTGGTGGTAGCGGTAGTCGGTTCGCCGCCCAAATAGCGATCCGTCGTGAGGAAACCACTACTGTCCAATAATTCACTTCCGGTTGGTACATAGACCCGCAGATAGCTACGATAACGCGTGGTAAAATCATCAAACACACCGTCGTTTCGATACCGCAAGGTCAGGGTGGCGATGGTATCAGCGCCCTCACGCCGAACAGTATACTCCATGTTTTTTGTCATCACCCGATCAGTTTTTTTAGCTGCTAAATTCGCATCCACGACCATCAGAAAGTCGCCAGTGGTTTGAGCGATTGAACCATCCCAACCAATCTTGCCCACTAATTGTTGTACAGCTGTCTCTGTGGAATAGACCAAGATATGTTTTTCTTCTAAGTTAGTAATCAACACGGCGGCTAATTTATCCCACGACGACTGGGGCAAATTCATCACTCGATCAAGCAACTCACCGGCCAGTTTACCAATCACTTCTTTGCGGGTGGAGTCGTTTTTTCCTTCATTGTAAAAAGCAATTTCCACTTCATATTGCAACGTTTCAGTGAGATTATCGGCATTATACTCATCACCATCAATCTCAATAGGGCCGGTCACTTCCAAAAGATCGTGAATCAGTTCTGGCGTCACAGCGATGACGCCATCAATGCGTTGATCGGATTGCAACTCGCGCAGATAGAAATCGATCGCCCGCTCGGCCGTGGCAGGAAAATTTGGATCCCAGTTCACATCCCGCAGAAACCATTTACTGGCGCTGAGGTAGCGTTGCAGTGGCGCCGGTGGTATTTCTGTCCAACTGTCTTTTACTGGACCGTCGATATTATAGATATTATCAGTTTTAAATTCCTCAATGCTACCCTGTTTCAATTTTAGAATTCCATAGGTACCGATAAAGCCACCGGTGGGACGTAACTCGGTATTGTTCTGTAACAAAAACAAATACGTCTTCGTTTCCGGGTAACCAGCAATCGACGGTGCCACCGTTAAAAACGGCAAACCCTTATCCACCCCTGCTTCCAGAGTGGGTAAATTGGTCTGCACCAAATCCACCACGACCCGTAACGGTGCAATAACGCCAGCGGTCGGCAGTTCTTTTAAAGCCAGTACTGCCTCGTGTAAATCGGCTTGGGCCTGCAAGACTGTTTCCGGTGATTCATAAATGGTTTTTAGCAAGGCTTCCCTTTCGGCTTTACCAATTTTATTGACCGTCACCGCTTGGTCACCCACCACGTCATTCACCTGTTTAACGATATCCAACAATGGCTGTCCCGCCGTGCCCACATACTGTCCGGCAAGCAATAACTGATCCACCACCACAAATTGCTTATGCACCCACGGTAACCATTTGATTGGCCATAATCCACGCGACGCCCGACGAGCCGCAGCAATGTGATCGGTGCCAGATTGAAGATCCACCTTGGCTTGGACAAAATCTTTCGCTGTCAAGTCGGCCTGCACGGCGACAAAATCATTTTTGGCTGCCAGTCCCGCCGTATATAAACGATAACTTTGCCAACTACAATACAACCCGACCGCAACAAT
The DNA here is from genome assembly GCA_964481945.1 of uncultured Gammaproteobacteria bacterium. Classification (GTDB taxonomy): domain Bacteria; phylum Patescibacteriota; class Patescibacteriia; order UBA9570; family UBA9570; genus UBA9570. The sequence continues at coordinate 11,526 of CAYZUI010000116.1, read as the reverse complement.
TAGTGCACCGCTGCCGGCGATGATCTTCCAGCGCCGACCGGACCAGCGTCTAGCCTTCACTTTGGGTGGACGAATGACCACTGCTGGACGATCCGTCTTTACCGGGGATTTGACTGGCGGTTTGGCTGAAGACTGGGTAGGGAGTCTAATATCAGGTATGAGAGGCATAGCCACGTTTGTTAATGCGTAAGTAGGTCCACCAATCTCGCAAGTGCACTCTGGTGGTATAGTTGAACATACTGCCAATTCCACCCCAAAAGGATTTTTGGGCCGATTCACGGCGATGATAATGGACAATATGCACGTCCGGGTAATATACCACTTTATAGCCATGAAATCTAATCCGATCACACAGTTCGTAATCGGCAAAATACAAAAAGAACGCTTCATTAAACGCCCCCACCTGATCGAGGACGGCCTTGCGCGCCACCAACACAGCTCCAAGCAACCAATCCACTGTTTGGGTGGAGCGGTGGTCAAAATCAGTCATTAAATGCTGCGCCAAATCTTGTTGAGCAAAGGTGAGTTTGCCGAGCGGTGTCCGTCGATAGATTGGAGTCCATAATGAATAGGGACGGAAACAGGAATACTGAATCGAATCGTCGGCGTTGCGTAGTTGCGGTCCCAACAAAGCTACGTCCGGATGCGTATCCAAATACGTCACCATATCCACAATATCTTGCGGATTAAAAAAAATGATATCACTGTTCATGATGATGACATACTCACCCCGAGCCGCAGCAATACCAAGATTATTTCCTTTGGCATGTCCGGTATTGGTCGGGCTGACCAATAAGCGCACTTCCGGATACAACTGGCTGACCATCGCTACGCTGCCATCGTTGGATGCATTATCCACGACAATGACTTCATACGGTAGAGTCAAACCCAACTGCTGCACATTGCGCAAAATCAAACGCAACAAATGTTTGGTTTTGTAGTTGAGGATGACAAAAGAAATTTTTACTTTATCCATTGGTTTTTTTTCGCATCGTTGCATAACCACGTAAGGCTTGGGGAAGAATCCGCAGGGTAGACCATTCCCCCAGGCAAGCATAGGCGAGTTTAGCACATTCATAGGGTAACAGCCAAGGTAAACGCTTGATGAGGTCCGCAGCGGTCAAGTTTTTGAACAGCAGCCAGAGATGATTGCGATAAGACATGGCGCGGATAAGTTTTGAGGTATCGTGACGATTGACTAATGAAGTCCGTTGAATTGTGCGCGCATGATACACTACCGCCGTTGGTTCATACCACACCGTCAAGCCGGATCGCCGTAAGCGCCAACTTAAATCGATATCCTCTTTATAAGCCACAAAATCCGTATCAAAGTATTCGCTGGTGCCATGTTTCACCCGTTCCAACGCTGACCGGCGGAGCAGCATGCCGGCGCCGGTGATGCCAAAGATCGGCTCGGCGGTATTGTACTGGCCAGTATCCGCCTCTTGCTCACCACGGTTTTCTGCCCGACCGGAACGATGGAGGATGATGCCAGCACTGTCGATGACCTGACTCGGCTTCCCTTCGATTAATTTCAAGATCTTACCGCCGACCAGGCCAATGGATGAATCCTGATTCATTCTTTGTACCAACCGCTCAATGGCCGTTGACGTCAACACAATATCATCGTTACAGATATAGATGAACTCACCGGTGGCTTGTTGGATGCCTTGGTTATTGCCTTGGGCAAACCAGACATTTTTTTCATTCAAAATCAGCTTGACGTCAGATACGATCTGCTGTTGTGTGAGCCAAGTTACTGTGCCATCAGTAGAGGCATTATCTACCACAATCACTTCGAGCGGCTGGTAGGTTTGCGCCCGAATAGAAGCAAACAAAGCCGGCAAATGACGGGCGCTATTGTACGATAAAACGACCAGGCTAACGATGGGTTGCGTCATAGATATTGGCAATACTGGTGGCCAACACAATCCAGCCAATTCCCAGCGGATGGTTGAGATATGGCGTAAAGAGATGCACAATCCCAACTGCTAATACACCCATACCAGCCACCATGGCAATGGGGTGATCACGGAGATACCATAAGCGCAGGAGAATAGCCACAACAATACTGATGTAGACAAGTGCTCCCACCAAGCCTAATTTCAGCCAGAGATCCAAATACCCCCATTCGAAGGCATATGTTGTGTACATTCCGTCCGAATTCTGTTCAAGCGCACGTGGATCTTTCGTGGCATAACTCACGGTTGTTCCAAAGCCAGAACCTAACAATGGGTGTTGCAGTGCCGCTAACGTCAGTGGTGGTAATAACGCTAAACGAGACCCCCCACCTACATCAGTAGTCACATCTGTGCGATCAGTCAATAAACTACTCGCATCCACCCCAGCACCGCTACCAAATAACGGTATATTAATAATGCCCAACACGATAACAGAGCCAATCGCAGCACTAAGCAACACTGATCCAAGATACTTCCAAAACATCTTTTGGCGATAAGCTAAAACAGTGAGTATGACGACGACAACTATCGTACTGACCCAAAAACTTCTGGAATAACTCACAAACAATAAAAGGAGCGTCGCGCCGAGTGCCAAAAGTGTGAGACGGTGTGACTGTTTAGTGATGAACTGCAGGCTAGCTGCAATAAAACCAAATAAGACGTACAAGTGGCTTTGGAAAAAAATCCTGGTAAAATTGTTATCTTGAGCGGTAATCTCGGCTAACCGAAAGTCACGTAACCAGCGGTACAGCTCTGGTAAATAGTATTGAAACGCTGCCGGATGGGAAAAGACAAATAAAATAACCATGGTTTCAATCAGCAGGATCGTCAAGCCAGCCCAAAACACCGCCAGTAATTTTTTCAGATCAGTTTCTGTGCGCAAGGCTTGAGTGAACGGAATAATCATCGCTACAAATAAATACCCATTCAGGTCTAAAAACAGATACGTCAGGCTATTGCCATACCACCAGGCTGTCAACACAGCCAGAGCCAATACGCAGCTCAAGGCCAGATACCATTTCCAATACCGGGTGTAGAGGAATGCTATCCGTCGCTCCCGGATGATCCAGATAATACCAGCCAGAAATACCGCCAAAAAAAGCCCTAAACGTAACTGACCGATCATGTGCCCTTGAGACCCAATAACCAATTCGGCAATAACGACGGCCACACCAAATAATAATCGATAACATGATGCGACAAAAACAATGGCGAGAATACTCATCAGTATCCAGATTTGAGTATCTGGCCAAACATAACTCAACCAAGACAAGGCCATACTAACAACCATGATCACTAACGCGCTACCGTACCACTTGTGCCACATAGGCTAACAAAAGACTCATCGGATGTAACCCTAAAAACCACAGATAGGCCAACCAACCGTGATGTTTTTTCATGTAGATACGCAAACTGCGATTAAACAAGCGCTGGGCGGCTGGGCGACGCAACTGCTGAAAACTCTGACCTTTGGCATGGACACAACTCAAGGATGCTTCATACCAGACCGTTAAACCATCCGCTTGCAGACGTTTTTGCAAATCCACTTCTTCAAACCAAATAAAATACGCCTCATCAAACGGACCATAGTGTTTAGCCACAGCCAGTGCCATATACATGAACGCGCCCATTACCTGGGGTACAGTGGCTGATTGGGTATAATCAAAATCGGTCTTGTAATAGCGCTGCACAAGTTCAGGAAACACATGATGTAATTTCAACTGAATCACCGTTTGATCCGCTACTGTCGGCCACGCGCGAATTTGCGGTTGAATGGAACCATCAGTATTCAACAACTTAATTCCCACCATACCAACGTTTGGCTGCTGCCGAAGTATTGCCTGAAGGGACGGTAAGATGTTGGCGATGAACTGGCAGTCGTCATTCAAAAACAGAATATCCCGACCTTGGGCAACGGCTACCGCTTGGTTATTGGCCGCGCCAAATCCTCGATTTGTGGAATTTCGAATCAACTGGACGTCCGGAAATTCTGTGGCCACCATATCGGCCGAACCATCCGTTGAGGCGTTATCGACGACAATAATTTCGTACATCAAGCCAGTAGCGTGTTGTTGAATAGATTGCAAACAGACCCGGAGTTGATCGCGCACATTCCACGATATGATACTAATGGAAACGTCAACCATTGCTGTTCACTATAGCGGATAACTGCTTGGCTGCATATTCCCAGGTTTGTGTTTCACTAAATTTTTTGGCTTTTTCTGCAAGAGCATCACGATACTTCGGATCTAATAATAATTGAATGGCTTTGACTAACTCAGTTTGATTTGTGCCATCCACCAACAGACCAGTGATGCCATCCTGAATAGCATCAGCCATGCCGCCGGCCCTTCCACCGATGGCGGTTTTGCCGAATCGATTCGCTTCCATGACGACAATACCAAAACCTTCCACATCACCATTGGGTAATTGACGTGAGGGCATAACAAAAAATAAGCAGTGTTGGTACAGATACGCAATTTTGGCATCGGTTAAATCATGTAAAAAATGTACCCTAGATTCAACCTGATACTGAGCCGCTAAATCTTTGAGTCGAGCGAGGTCTTGTCCGTGGCCAGCGATCACATAGTGTAGATCTGGAAACTGAACTAACGATTGAATAACCATATCAAAACCTTTACGTTCAATTAATCGACCGACCGACAAAATAAACTGATCTGGTAGACCAGGTACGGGTTGTGCTACCAGATTTGGAGTGATATACGCAGCCGGATGAATGACAGTTATTTTTTTCACTTTCGGTTCAAAGGTCTGGATAACCTGTTGCGTAAAGGTGGACACAGTAATAATATGATCTGCTTCCCGTAAAATTCGACGTAGTAGCCAACGTTTTCGGGGATAACGTTGCGGCACAATGACATCCATACCGTGAGTAAACACGCTGTATGGAATACCGGTGAACCAATGGATCACTAAAGCCACTGTGCCTAACGGTAATACTTGGCCAACCAGAATATGACTATATCGTTTTAACCGTATTTGGCGATACAGCCAAGGGATCATGCTCCACCAGCTTTTTGGTAATACAGTTTTATCAGCTACTGGCCAGGGCGTAGGTAAAGCCTGCCACAGCGACCAATAATAGTTCGCCACACCGCCAACCTGCGGCGGATACTCCAGCGTAATTAAGAGTGGCGTAGCGCTGACCATAGTTGACGTAATTCCGCCACTGTCACTGCCCGAATCAGCAAGACCAGTAACCCATAACTCACCATGCCAGCCAAGATAATCAGCCCAAACATGGCTTTTGTTTCTGGGAGATTGGTTTGTAAATACCACACCACTCCACCCATGCCGGCAGCGGCGACGATCGCCAGGATCAATTTCTGTAACAACCAGCCGATCCGAAATTTCGTCATTTGATAAATGTGCGGTAGGCCGAGCAACGGCAAGATTATGGTACTGGCCATGGCGGCACCGGCGGCACCGATGTAGGTATACTGGGGAATCAGGAGAACATTTAAAACGATATTACACAGCAAGGCGATCAACATATTCACGGTATTCAGTAATTGTCGGTTGGCAGCATTGAGGGCGTTCCCAATGGGGTAGTTGGCAAACATAAAGATTAAGCTCACCATAAATATTTGTAGGGCCGGGATGGCGGCCGGATAACTTTTAAACGCCACATTAATGATGGCCGGGGCTAGAATGATGGAACCGATGGCCAAGGGGACGCTGACAAAGAACAGAAGCGCGGTCGATCGTTCAAAAATATCTCGCAAAGCTTCACGCGATTGCGCAATGGCTTGGCTCATCACCGGAAAAAAAGCGGTGGCAAACATTCCTGGGATGATCGATAACGTAACGGTTAACTTTTGGGCAATGTTGTACCAGGCCACGTAACGATTACCCGCCAAATATTTCAACATGACGGTGTCAATTGAGCCATTTAAACGAAAAAAGATATCGGCTAAGGCAAATGGTGCGGCCACGAGACACAGTTTCCAGACCATGCGCCACTGCCACTGCCAGTGCCAGCGGATAGCGGTGGTTTTGATCAAGACCACCACAGCGTAAATCAGGAAAAGGCAGCTGGCGATATTAATGGCGAGAATCAAACCGCCAGCTTTATACCCCAGAGCAAAGCAAACCGTGCCCACAGCGGCTACGGCTACCTGATAGAGAAATTGTCCAATGGCTTCGTAGTGCATACGTTGTTGGGCCCGCAACACGGCAAAGATGGTAGAACGAAAGGTATCTAATACAATAATGCCGGTGGCTAGATACACCAGCAAGACCGTGTATTGACTTTGCGGACTGAAGTAATTTAACCCTTGAAACACGCCCACTAACACACCCAGGCTGATGATCGTCAAAATTAGCTTCGTACTGATCACCACATTAAAGGTCTCTTGTAATTTGTCCGGTTGTTTCGCTCCGTCACGAGTCAGTACCGGAATAAAACCAAAGTTCATCAAAATCACAAAGATACTGGTAAAGCCAATAGCAAATGTATACTCACCTAATGTTTCCTCATTCAATTGCTGCGTCACGTAAATATACCAGACAAAGGCCAAGGCCTTTTGAGCGATGGACGACAGGGTGAGATAGGTAGTGTTTTTGGCTAAGACGCTGGACAGCGTCATATGGTTACCGTTTGGACCACTGGGGAGCGCGTCGAGCGCGTTTCAAGCCAGGTTTTTTACGCTCTTTTCTACGTGAATCACGCGTCAGATAGCCAGCGGTTTTGATATTTTTTCGCACTTCCGGATTAATCTGGAGCAACAATCGGGCAATGCCTAAACGCAACGCCTCGGCCTGGGCCTGTTTGCCGCCACCAGATACTTTGGCAGTCAAGGAGGCATCGGTTAAACCATTGATATGACTCAAGGGCGATTCGACAATCCGTTGTTGGGCAACAGAAAAGTAGGTCTTGAGCGGCTTGGTATTCACCGTAATTTCACCTTGGCCTTTTTTGTGGTAACGCACCCGCGCCGTGGCCGTTTTACGTCGTCCGACCGCGTAGAGATACGTTCGTTTGGTTCTTTTGTCTGCCATGCTATTCGATAGTTAAACGCTTAAGCATCCGATCACGCAATTTGTTCTTGGGTAACATATTGTTTACCGCATGGCGCAATAACTGCTGGGTGGTGTAGGTTTTAGCCAAACGCCGCTTTAATCCGCCGGGATGCAAGGTATGATATTTTATTTCCGTCACAGCCAATTTCTTTGGATTCAGCTTCATGGCTGAAGTGTTAATAACCTTTACTTGATCACCACAGTCGGTATAGGGTAGATAATCAGGTTTGTGTTTGCCCATCAACAACCCGGCAATCCGACTCGCCAACCGGCCGGGGGTGAGTAAGGTAGCGTCAACAGTGTGTAGTGTACGGTTCATAGATTTAATTGACAAACTCCAGTTGCACTTGCTCTGCCCCATCACCCTTGCGATAGCCTAATTTGGTAATGCGAGTGTACCCACCGGCGCGTTGCTGCATAGTAGGAACGATGGTTCTCATTAAACGATTCACCGCCGCGACATGATTCAAGCGACTCAATAAGTAACGTCGGGTTGCTTCTGTGTCTGTCTTGGCGCGAGTAATTAATCGCTCAACGAAGGAGCGGGTAACTTTAGCCTTGACTGGAGTGGTACGAATATGACCAGATAATATTAAACTAATCGCCTGGCTGCGCAACAGAGCTTGGCGGCCGGCGTGGTTACGATCCAGTGTTTTAACCGATTTATGATGCCTCATAGGTAAACGCGTTACCGATTTGCGCGAAGTGATCCACTAAAATTTGGCAGGCTTGATTCATGGCGATTTCCGGACTAATGGTACCATCGGTTGTAACATCCATCAGCAACTTATCAAAGTTGGTCATTTGTTCAACCCGGACGTGTTCGGTTTTAAAGTTTACATTCCGCACTGGGGTGTAAACGGCATCTAAAGCCATAAAACCAACATCTAACTTTTCATTTTCGCGAGCTTCCACGGGAACATAGCCGCGGCCTTTTTGGGCAATCACCGTAATTTCCAACTTGGCGGCACTATCGGTCAGCGTGGCAATATGAACTTCTGGAGTCATCACTTCCACATCTGAATTCTTTTCAAAATCTTTGGCGGACACTTTTTTCTTGCCACTGACAGATAAGGTGAACTGCACGGCTTCATCGGAATAGACTTTTAAGCGCACTTGTTTCAAGTTGAGTAAAATATCAACCACATCTTCTTTGATATGTTCCAGAGTAGAAAATTCATGATCAACACCTTTTATTTTAACCGCGGTAATAGCACCACCCGGGAGCGATGACAGCAAGACCCGGCGCAAAGCATTGCCCAGGGTTGTGCCGTAACCGGGATAGCACGGTGACACGGTAAACACCGCATGGTTTGGCTCAACCACATTGGCTTGGATCTGACTGGGAAGTTGTATATCCATAAGGTGTGAGAAATGATTATTAACGAGAGTAAAATTCCACGATCATATTTGCCGAGATATGTTCGGCATCTTTGGCCGTGGGTAACGACAACACTTGAGCGCTGAAGCGTGTTTTTTCAACTTGTAACCACTGGGGAGCTTCGTGCATTTTGATAGCGTTCGTCAATTGCTCAACATATTTTGACTGCAGCAGACTGGATTTTAAGCTCACTACATCCCCTACCTTCACCTGCCGTGATGGGATATTACATTTCTTGCTGTTGACCGTGACATGTCCGTGAGACACTAATTGGCGCGCTTGACGGCGGGTGGAAGCGAGACCGGCGCGGTAGACTACGTTGTCCAAACGACATTCTAACAACTGCAATAACTGCTCGGTGGTATTACCAACTTTTTTACTGGCTTCGACATAGTAGTTGGAAAATTGACGTTCTAGAATACCGTATAACGCCTTGGCCTTCTGTTTTTCACGCAGCTGCAAGGCAAACTGACTTAAGCGTGGCTTTCGTTTTAGACCATGCTGACCGGGTGTGTAATTGCGCCGGGTCAGAGCACATTTAGCAGTGCCACAAACACTTTCGCCCAGACGACGACAGATTTTACATTTAGCTTTGAGGTTTCGAGCCATACAATATGATGAGTTTACACGCGTCGAGCTTTTTTTGGTCGGCAACCATTATGCGGCATGGGCGTGATATCTTTAATTTCGGTAATCGTTAAACCAGAACCGGTGATGGCGCGTAAAGCTCCGTCACGACCGCTGCCAATACCTTTCACATACACCTGGACTTCTTTCAAACCAGTTTCTTTGACTTTTTCCAAAGTTTCCTTCAAGACCACACCGGCGGCATACGGAGTAGATTTTTTCGGTCCTTTAAAACCGTACTGACCAGCACTCCCCTGACAAATCACATTGCCGGCTGGATCAGCTATCGTAATAATGGTGTTGTTATAAGTCGACAAGATACAGACGCGGCCCTTAGTGAGGGTACGCTTCTTTTTGCGCTTCTTTTTTACGACAGTTTTTGCAGCGGCTTCAGCCATAGGAATAGAAATAGATTAGGTCTTTTGTTGAGAAGGTTTACGGCCGGAACCCATCGTGTGCCGCTTATTACCACGGACGGTTCGGCTATTGGTCTTGGTACTTTGCCCACGCGCCGGCAACCGTTTCATATGGCGCGTACCGCGATAACTGCCAATTTCTTTCAGGCGTTTAATATTGGCAAACAGCTCACGGCGTAAATCCCCCTCTACAGGAATTGCCATTTTATCGAGAGTAGTTTTGATGGTGTTCACTTCGGCTTCAGTAAGATCTTTGGCCCGCGTATCCGGATTCACCTTGGCTTGCTTCAGCACTTTTTTTGATAACGGAATACCTACACCATACAAATAGGCCAGCGCCACTTCGATACGCTTTTCACCTGGGAGAGTAACACCGGCAATACGAGCCATACCTATATATTAACCTTGTCGTTGTTTATGTTTAGCCACTTTGCAAATCACACAGACACGACCTTTACGACGAACCACTTTACAAGCGGTGCAGATAGGTTTTACCGAAGCGCGAACTTTCATGCAATGATTTTTAGTGGTCTTTAGTGTCGATAAATAATTCTGCCTTTTGATAAATCGTATGGGGTCATTTCTACCGTCACGTGATCGCCCGGTAACACCTTGATCTTATGCATGCGCATTTTGCCAGCTAAGATACCAAGGATGGGATGACCGCCATCCAGCGTGATGCGAAACATCGCATTCGGTAACATTTCTGTCACCTCACCTTGCATCTCAATAAACCCCTTCTTACTTGACCGTGGCCCATTACTGGACGGTTGTGAGGCAGTTGGTGATGCAGGTTGATAGGGTCGTTTCTTGTTGCGCATTAAAAAAATGGTACTGCTCACGATTTTTTGTGCCTACTTCGTCTCGCCAAAGCTTTTAGCGGAGGCGGACTGCATTCGGCAACGTGGGGCAGACCCATAAATTAGCCTTAACTTGTCAATTTCTTGCCATAATTCGAGTGTTGCGACAAGCCGGACTAGTATACGAGAGTGGCGACGGTATGTCAATTTACTGGCAAATAAGCTGTGGATAACTGTATGTTACTCAACCTGTTTAGACGGACATCTATTGGAACCATAGGAACAAAACACACAGCAATCGCCTGGTTTTGGCCGTAAGCGTTTGTGACAGTTGGTACAGGTATAAAAAAATTGACAGGCATCCGTTGGCATGGTTTCCTGTTTTTTAGAGCCGCATTCGGGACAGGTGATGGTAGATTGGAGTTGCATCATCAAAGTTTGTATTTATGTAATAGTTTGTCGAGCTCTCGCATGAGTGATTTTCTCCAATCCTGTTCCAGTTGCGATTTTATTAATTTGATCAGCAACTTATTGTCTTTATTTAGATTAAGTTTTTCCAGTTGTTTAACTTTAGCTAAAATTTCATAATCTTTGGCTGTAGACAGCACGTACTTCTTTGTCTCTGTTTTTGTCAGAGATTTTTGTGATGGGTTCATAGTACAGTCTCATCTTCTAACCGCCAAGCAGGATCCACAATACACAAAAACTTTAAATCCACCTTTCCGGAATTAGTAATAAATTGTTTTGCATTCGGCGGTATATAGACCACTTGGCCTACAGTGACTACTGCTGTTTCGTCATCAATAGACATCGTCCCCTCTCCCTCTAAGATGTAGTAAACCTCTGAGGTTTTTAAACTATGTGGTTGAGAAGTCAGGCCGGGTTTCAATACGGCGTGAGCCAAACTGTAATGGAGATTCAGGTCGGCCTTGTCTGGATGCAACAACTCTCGCAGCGTTGTATGATCCCCTGCTACAAACTCTTCACAATTTTTCAAATCTTTAATTAACATAGGTAATAAGACTAGTATAGCATAATCTAACCCCACACTTCAGGTGTGTGGGTTAGTGAAGTTACTGAACTAGATAATAACCCACGTACGTGAAGTACGGGGTTATTTTTTAACCTAATCGTAATGGATGACCGATCCACCACCACTTTCTTTTACATCACGAGATTTACACGCTGGACACATTGGCTGAAGGTCGGATTTTAATTCTCCACCACACTGCTCACAGACGCCAACCTCTGCTGCGGTTGGTGGCGTATACTCACTCGATGGAACACGACGATTGCTT
>CAYZUI010000115.1:0-5430 GCA_964481945.1 uncultured Gammaproteobacteria bacterium | reverse complement strand
GTTGTGTCCGCGGTAGCTGCGGTTGAACCTTCCACTACGTTGAATCGACCACTGGTCATGCCCATGGTACAAGTGAAGGGCAGTGTGCCAGTATTGCTTGGTGTAAAGGTGATCACCGTCTCTTCCGCCGTAGAGAGATACTGCGTGATATTCATACTCGGAATAGTGATCACGCGGGCACAACCAGCCGCCTTGGAGCCATCAATATGCCATTCCACCGGAACGTCTTTTTGAACGGTAAAGGTATCCGGTGAATACTTCAGACCATTCACCGCCATGTTGATGACTTGTTTCCCACCCACCACCTGCACATTGGCATCGCTGCCAGCGCTCAGCGGCGTGGAGTTATTAAACCAATCGCCAGTATTAATTCCAGCCAGAGCCATGCCATTGTTGAAGTTATACAGGCCGAGGATCAGCACTAAGGCGCCGGAAAACTTCAAGAAATAATGCGAGACCTTGCCTTTAGCAAAACTAGACATCATGCCCATGCCCAGCAGAGCCGGTAGTGTGCCGAGCGCAAATACGAACATGGTCAAGGCCCCTTTCCAGAAACTGCCAGTCGTCAAAGCATACAACTGCATGGATTGAGTGAAGCCGCACGGTAGGAAAAAGGTCAATCCGCCAAGCAGTATTGGTACCCACGGTTTGTCTTTTTCAGAAAGATCATGCAATTTGTGGCTAAACCATTTCGGCATACGCGGCATGAACTTTTTTGTTTTGAAGAGCTTCAGGATATCAACGCCCAGGAGGATCATCACGAAGGAGATCACAATGGTTAGTACGCCCGTGAAACGGGGTGAGGGGGTGATGGCATTACCAATCAGGCCAATGACGCCACCGAGCACAAAGTACGATAGCAGTCGTCCCAGGTTGAAGAGCAAGTGGGGGCGGAACTTTTGCCAACGACTGGCTCCGGTATGGGCATCGTTATACTTGGCCGATACGGATAGCACCAATCCGCCCACGACAGCAATACAGGTTGAGGTAGCCGCTACCAAACCAATAACGAATACGGCACCGTAACTAAATGAGCTGTCGACAGAATTGGCTATGGAGAAGAGACCGAACGAATTGAGTATTTTATACAGGGCAAAGATCACAATGAGTATCACACCAAGTTCGCGCCATTTCTTCTTTCCAGAAACAGCCTCGTCATTATTCCAGACCTCACAGGTATAGCCTTTATCGGCAATATGCTGTCTGATTTCACTCAAACGCAAGGTGGTATTCGGGTAGGAATAGATTTTACATTCGCCAGTATCGTGGTGGACTTCTACTTTAGCCACACCAGACAGGTCTTTGAGACGTCGTTCAATGATCACTTCGCAACTGTGGCAGGTCATGCCTGTAATGCGCAGGCGATCACAGGACAGAGGTTGATTGGTCATAGATAGTTTTTATAGTTCAAGAACAAGAGGCTGATAAAGCCAAGGGCCGACAATACTCCGAGGGCAGAAACAATGCCGACCCGAAAGGCTAATCGTGGAGTGAGTTGGTCCCAGACCGATCGAGTGATCGCCACGGGCTGGTCAACAGCGGTTGGCGGCGAATGAGTTTGGGTAGTTGATGAGTGATCGTCAATAATCATAATGGATAGATAATGAGAAAATACAAGACTCACTCTAGTGAGCACACAGAGTCGCTAGTGCCTAGGTTAGGCGTAGAAGCGCGGTTGGATGATCCCGCTACTGAATAACTGATGGATGAATGAGAATAGTTGATACAAAAAACGATGGCAGCGATAATACAGCTGTGTCAGGATCGCTGTGGTGTTCTGGCCAATTAGAGAAAACGTTAGGTGCTCAAAAAGCAGTACGGTGATGGCGAAGAGTATGGTGAGTGTACCGAAACCGTAGGCGGCCTGGACGAGGGCATTCCAATCTGTGGCAGTCGTCGTATAGCACAGCGTGGCGCACTCCATTTCACTCTGCATACTGTCAGTGTATTGTACCTTCATGATTTGATGGTAGGACGAAAACATCAGCATGAACAGAAACAACATCGTCGCGGTCGCTATCATAAATTTACTCATAGAGTCACTTATAGACGAGTTTGCCATAAAAGTCAATAGTCCTTATGATAGTACATATGATGAAATTGATACCGGTTCTCATTCTGGCGGTTTTTCCAGTCATTACTTGGGCTCATACGGCAGAGCAAGCCAATGGTGAAACGCTGTACCCCTCCGTCTTTGTTGGTGAACCGTTTACTACCGATACGGTAACCCCGGAGGGGTCAACCAAGGAAGAACTGCTGCTCAATAATGCCGACCCGTTGGCAGCCGAAAAGACTCGTTCAGTATGGATCATTGGTCTCGTCGGGGCAGTGTGCGTGGCGACAGCCGTGATGAGCACTGGCCGGTCAAAACCAGTATGAAACGATTATTAGCTTTTTCCGGTATCTATATACTCATTACGCTGGCCTTGTTGGTGATGAGTGGAACAATGTTGTCCTTATGGTACGTGCCAGTCGGTGACAGTGCCTATGCCAGTGTGTTGGCGATTGCCAAACACCCAGTTCTGTCCATCGTACGTAATTTTCATTATTGGGCAGCCAACCTGTTACTTATTCTTGTCGTCGTGCATCTCACCCGCGTGGTGTTTCAACAACTAGCTACTCAAAAACGCTTAGCCTATTGGTCGGGCATTGTTCTGCTCATCATACTGGCCAGTGAATTACTCATCGGCACTTTTTTGCGGTCTGATCAAGAAGCCTACGAAGCCTACGCTCATTTTTTGGTGGCCACTGGATCAATCCCTTTTTTTGGTAATCCAGCACTGACCTTAACGCGCTTTTTTGTTTTTCATGCCTTATTGTTTCCCTTGAGCATGATTCTCGTTATGCTGTTTCATGCCTGGAAACGTTTTCCACCACTGCGCTTATGGTGGCGCAGTGGCTTGGTACTCCTGTTACTCATCATCAATCTGGCGGTCATTGTTCCAGCTCCACTGTGGAATACAGCCTATGGCGGTATCGAAATTACTCAACCACCTTGGTATTTGTTGTGGGTGTACGGTCTAGAGAATATCGGTGGAACGAACCTAATTTTGATTGGACCGATTGTGGTATTCAGTCTGCTGATACTGCTGCCTTTACTGAAACGCTTCAATCGAGTCATTTTTGGATTGTTGATCAGTGGGTTGGCGGCGTTGAGCATCTACGCCCTGTTGGTTGGATCCGTTTCGCATTTAGTGTAACCACCAATTCAATCGTCGAGCTTGACTGAAACCGCAACATCACCTAGTGTGAGCCACTGTATGTCTGATCAACCCGTCGCTATTCGTTTTAATAACGTCACGTATCAATACTCGGAAAAGAAGGTCGTCTTGAAGGAGACAAATTTTTCGGTGCGGGCCAATGCAAAGTTCACCATTATGGGTCAAAATGGTGCCGGAAAAAGTACTTTGTTTAAGTTAATCACTGGTGGATTAAAACCCACGAGCGGAAATATTCATATTCAGCCCGGTGCCAGTATTGCCATTGCTCAACAGGTGATTCCAAGAGACTGCGTAGCGCTCACGGTGCGAGCTTTTTTTGAGCGGGCATTTCCGGATAAAGTCTACGACCTAGATCGCCGCATTAGTCAGGTCTGTGCGGTGGTTAATCTGACTCTGCCGCTGGATTGGACAGTGCGACAGCTATCCGGTGGTCAGCAGGCTCGGTTACTATTAGCCCAAGCGCTCATTCAAAAGCCGGATATATTATTATTGGATGAGCCAACCAATAATTTGGATGCGGCTGGCATCGACCATCTCACTGGCTTTCTGTTAGAGTATGACAAAACTGTGTTGGTTATTTCTCATGATGCCGGGTTTTTAAATACCTTTACTGATGGGGTATTACATTTGGATGTCTTTACGCATACGGTTCAGCAATATGTCGGTAATTATTTTGACGTGGTAGAGGAAATGAGCGCGCAAATCGAACGAGAACAACGGAAAAATGCGCAGTTGCAAAAAACGATCCAAGATCGCAAGGATAAAATCAACTTTTTCTCGCACAAAGGTGGTAAGATGCGGCGCTTAGCCAGCAAATTACGGGATGAGGTTGCCGAGAGCGAAGAAACTATGGTGGATGTGCGCCAAGAGGACAAAACTATTCGTCCGTTTAAGATTCCGGCTCAAGATTTAAGGAATCCGATTATACACTTGAATCAAATTACAGTGATCATTCAACACCAACCAGTCGTCAAACCAATTGACGTGACCTTGCGCCGAGGAGATCTGTTACAGATCATTGGGCCAAATGGTATTGGTAAAACCACTTCACTGGAACAGCTCGCTCACCGACCGCAAAATGATTTAAGAGTGGGGTATTATCGGCAAGATTTTTCCGGTTTGGATTTTAACAGTACTCCTTGGCAAGCGTTGCAAGCCGTGCAAGCAGACCAAGGTGGAGTTGAGTCCATATACCGCGCGGCGGCCCATTTTTTACTGACGGGTGATCTGTTACATCACACCATCGGGTCATTATCGGAAGGACAAAAAGGTTTACTGTGTTACGCCCAATTCATGCTCCAAGTACCGGGCTTACTCATTTTAGATGAGCCCACGAATCACATTAATTTTCGTCATCTGCCGGTCATCGCCCAAGCCGTGAATGAGTATGAAGGTGCCATTATCCTAGTGTGCCATGATCAAGAATTTTTGAGCCAGCTCAACATTACCGAACGGTTGGATTTGGAAGCGTTGCAGTAGCCGGATTAATTATTCCACTGGCTGATTAAGGTTCGATAAATTTTTTTAGCACGCTTTTGGGAAGCCGAACTGTAATTATTGCCAAAGGCATAACTAATGTAAAAGATTCGATCAGCCCCAGCCTGAATCGCTTCACCGGTAGCGGATTGGATATAGGCTTTTTGTTCAGCGGCCGGTGAACCTTCTGCTCCAGCCTCGGTCACCCAGATTGGTTTATCGATATTGAATTCATCCAGCATCGTTTGATAAACGTTCACATTAAAATCAATTTCATTGGCCACCGACACATGGTGCACATTGCCAATGGTGAAGTATTTTTTAGCTGGCGGATGATCCGTGAATAAATTGTAATAAAAATCCATGAACTCACCTGCCTGATTCGTGTCGGCTCCGGCGGCTCCGGCGATAACGATTTCAGCATCTCCATCGGCTTGGCGGATAGCTTTAGCGGTTTTACGTAGCAGCGTGTAGTATTCATCAGAACCTTCCTTGTAAAAGTCCAATGTTTCACTACCTGGCAAATCCGGCTCATTCATCACTTCCCAGTGCTGCACGGGCAGAGTGAGACCAGGCATGTCTTTTTTGCCATCGCCATCATAACGTTCAACCATGGCCCGTACCCAGCCTTGGTATTCGACCCAGTCATAGGGATTACAGCGATAACCAGGAATATATTCCGTGCGGCCTTTTTCTTCAGCTTCTTTGTTTGGCAGAAACTCATCTGTGTCTG
>CAYZUI010000114.1:0-5483 GCA_964481945.1 uncultured Gammaproteobacteria bacterium | reverse complement strand
AAACCAAAAACAAAAAAGGCCCCCGCCGGTGGCGGGGCTCTACTGTTTCTGGTATAATGATACCTGTCACATAAATAATCCTTAATCCATGGTCAAACCATATGGAAGAAATCAAACATTTCGAACCAAAAGATGTCGAAGAAAACAAAGTGCTCGCCTGCCTTAGTTATGTTGGTATTTTGTTCTTAATTCCGATGCTCGTCCGCAAAGACAGCAAGTTCTGCCAAGAACATGCCCGTCAAGGTATTGTGATGTTCATCGCTGGCTTACTCGGCATTATTCCAATGATCGGCTGGGTTTGGGCTGTGGTGGTATTGGTCGTAGATATCATTGCTATCGTCAACACATTACAAGGCAAATTCTGGAAGATCCCCGGCGCCTACGACTTGAGCAAAAAGTTCAATTTCTAAACACCTATAAAAAAATGTAGAGACGCATGGCAATGCGTCTCTACATTTTTTGTTTCACGTTATTCTTCCTCTCCAGCCGGTTCAGCACCACCAACCGCACCCTGTTCGCCTTGCTCAACGGCCACGACGATATCTTTTTTAATCGTCTCCATTAAGTCAGGACGCTCACGCAGATATTGCTTGGCGATTTCACGGCCGACTCCAAGCTTCTCTTCTTTGTAGGCATAGCTGTTGCCTAACTTTTCAATCACGCCAAACTGCACGCCCGTTTCTAACAGATCACCGGCCAACGAAATACCTTCATTGTACATAATATCGAATTCGGTGGTGCGGAAGGGAGCAGCGACTTTATTTTTCACAATCTTGGCCTTCACCCGATTACCGATGATGCGATCACCTTGTTTGATTTGGGCAGAACGGCGCACTTCAATGCGCACTGACGAATAAAACTTTAAGGCATTGCCACCCGTCGTTGTTTCTGGATTACCAAACATCACACCAATTTTTTGACGAATTTGGTTAATAAAGATCACGGTCGTACCACTTTTACCGACAATGGCGGTTAACTTCCGGAGCGCTTTACTCATTAACCGAGCTTGCGCACCCATTTGCACATCACCCATTTCACCTTCGATTTCCGCTTTGGGTGTTAACGCTGCCACAGAATCCACGACAATCACATCCACGCCACCCGAGCGCACTAACGTTTCCACGATATCAAGAGCCTGCTCTCCGGTATCAGGTTGAGAAATTAACAATTCTTCCACATTGACGCCAATGCGTTTGGCATATTCCGGATCTAAGGCATGCTCGGCATCGACAAACGCAGCAATACCACCACGCTTTTGCACTTCGGCAACGATATGTTGCGCCAAGGTAGTTTTACCGGACGCTTCTGGCCCATACAGTTCAACGACCCGCCCTTTTGGAACGCCGCCAACGCCAAGCGCAAGATCAAGTGAAATACAGCCGGTTGGAATAACTTCGACCTTCATTTGAGTGGCATCACCTAGTTTCATGATGGCGCTATCACCAAACCGTTCACGAATTTGGGTAATGGCTGTTTCGGCAGCCTTCATTCTTGGATTAGAGCTAGTTTGTTTTGATGGTTTTGGCATAAATTCAGTTTGTCAGAGACATGCCATGGCATGTCTTTACTTAATTAGGTTGATCTTCGACGTAGATTTGCAGATATTGAATATGTGGCTGACTGCGTTTTGTTTTAGCCTCGATTCTCAGCAAGTTACTGCCCGGCTGAAGAGACATTTGTTGGCTAAACTGACCATTAGGTAGTACGGGAATGACCTGGTCGTTTATTGAGACTACCGCTTCTGAATCGGTTTGTCCAGCAACGGTAATGAGCCGATCGGCATAGGCCACTCGACTAGGTAAGTCGATAACTTCCAAGTTAGGCGGCTCAATGCTATTCGTAATTTCGAAGCCAAAATAGGCGCCGAGAGTTAAAACCACAAACAGAATCACTAATCCTATCACCACCTTCATCAGCTGCAATGGCTGTTTAGCTAGATATCGTTTCTGCGTGGGAATGCCAGGAGTTTGGGCATACACTTTTAATTCCGCTTCTAGCAACGGCTGCACCACTGACCAACTCAAACCCAACAATTTCACATACCGTTGCACATAGTTCTTGACGAATACGCCGCTCGGTAAACTTGTGTAACGGCTTTGCTCAATCGCTTCAATATATTCAGATTTTATACGCAATCGTTCGCTAACTTGAGCCAGGGTGTAATGACTCTGTTCTCTCACCTGCTTCAGTTTTTGGCCTAAAGTGGCGGCATCAGCAATACTGCGCTGATTAAACTGGTTTGTCATCGGCTTGCTCTTCAGTCTCTACAGTCTCCGTGGTTTCATTTTCTTCTTCCTCTGTCTCGTCCTCCTCAACGGGAATGTCGTCATCGCTGGGTGCATCATCAACCAAGGCATCGGCTGAGGCTAAAATCTCGCGCGGTTTAGCACCATCCGCTGGACCAATGAATCCCTGCTCTTCCAGAATATCTAACAAGCGAGCGGCGCGGGCATAGCCAATGCGTAACCGTCGTTGCAGCAATGAGGCGGAAGCTTTTTGGGATTGGACAATCACTTTTTTGGCTGACGGTAATAATTCATCGTCTTGGTCGCCATCTGTGAAGGCTTGCGGCAAGGCACTGCTCTGCTGTCGTTCCACTACTTCCTGATCATAGTCCGGTTCAGCTTTCTCTTTCAAATGATGCACCACCCGATTGATTTCCTCTTCCGACACGAAGGCGCCTTGCAAACGACGCGGTTTCGAAGAATCGGTACTCATAAACAACATGTCACCACGCCCCAGCAATTTTTCAGCGCCAGACATATCAATGATGGTGCGAGAATCGACCACCGAAGCAGTGGCAAAGGCACACCGGGTAGTGATGTTCGCTTTGATTAAACCGGTAATGACATCAACCGATGGACGTTGGGTAGCCAAGACCAGATGAATACCAACCGCTCGGGCCATTTGGGCTAAGCGTACAATCGCCGCTTCCACTTCCCGTGGCGCGGTGGCCATCAGATCCGCCAGTTCATCAATCACAAAGACCACATATGGCATCGTCGAATCAGGATTGGCGGCATTGAAGCTGGCAATATCACGCCGTTTAGCTTGGGCTAACACTTCATAGCGCCGATCCATTTCATTCACTGTCCACTGTAAGGCATTGATGGTTTTTTGGACATCCGTAATGACTGGGGTAAGCAGGTGTGGGATACCATTATACATGGTGAACTCCACTCGCTTTGGATCAACCAAGATGATTTTCAAATCATCTGGTCCGTTTTGATACAACAGACTGATCAACACCGTGTTCATACAGACCGATTTTCCAGAACCGGTGGCACCGGCAATGAGCATATGCGGCATGCCGCCCAAATCGGCCGTAAAGGCTTTACCGGAAACATCTCGACCAAAGGCCAAGGTGAGGCTAGTTTTGCGCTGCTTAAATTCTTCCGCTTCAAACAATTCGCGTAAACCAACTTGCGCCGCTTTGATGTTTGGTACCTCAATGCCGACTAACGACTTGCCTGGAATAGGAGCTTCTATGCGAATAGGATGAGCCGCTAGGGCTAATGAAATATCATTTTGTAAAGACACGACATGGGATAGTTTCACGCCGGACGCCGGACGGAAACTATACTGTGTTACTGTTGGTCCGATACTCACTGGACCCAACTCAACATCGATACCAAAGTTATGGAACGTTTTGACGATGATATCTTTATTATGTTCGACATCGCCGCTGGTCGGCTTACCTTTATTATTGGATAATAAATCTAAAGGTAAATCGATCTTGCGATGACTGTGCGGCACTTGCACTAATTTCATCTGTTTACCCGCCGAAGCCTTGGCGAAGGCAGGTTTGGCTCCAATGTCATCTGTGAGATCTCGTTCGGCAAAACTGATATCTTCCTCAACTTCTTCTTCAATTTCTTCCAGTTCTTCTTCGACACTAGCCAGCGCCTGTTCTTTCGCAATGGCAATGCGCTGTCTGGCGCTGCCAAATAACGCCACACTAAAACGCAATGTTTTACCTAACCAACTGCGGGCGGGAAGATATTGGATCAGGTGTTGTAATGAAGTGTTAAAGACAATCAGAATCGACATCAACAACAGGGCCGCAAAGATAACCACCGCCACACCGACACTGGCATACTGCCGAAAGATATATGTCAACGCTACACCGATGTAGCCGCCAGCTTGTGGCTTCATCACATCCATGAGACCAAACACGCTGCCAGCCATGACGGCTAAACCGACACTGAACAACGGTGACAGCTCGGCCTCTTCCCGAGGGTAGAGTAAGTTGTATACGACGATCAGAAGGAAGATCGGTAGAGCGTAACGACCTAAGCCAACCACCGCGCTTAAGGCGGTATTGACATACTGGCCAACGGTGCCAGCCCAACCAAACAGGCTGAAGAAAAGCACCAAGGCTAAGGCAAATAGCGCAATACTGATGATACCGTGTCTGGTAGCCGGATCAACCGATTGCATCAGATCTCTCGATCGGCTTTTTGTGCCTGACTTTTTCGCCATATGTTCGGATACTATACCACATTTTCAAGGTGCAGTCTACGCAAAAAGCGCCCGTTCCGGCGCTCTGAATGTACCTTTGCCACATACCAAAAATAGCGTCAAGGCCTAACGATGGTTACAACTAATTTAGCATCAAGCGCCCTGGCCATTTTATACAAAAAAGCCAAACTGGGATTATAGTGGCCCGATTCAAAACGGGCGATGGCAGATTGCTTAGTACCCAGTTCTTTAGCCAAGGCAGCTTGAGTTAAGCCCTTTTTAAGACGCCGTTCAATCATCAGACGTTTTACTTCAAATTCCGGACCTAATTCATCATAAGCCCTTTTAAATGCAGGGTCTTTCAACAGCCTTTTTTTTACCTCAGAATATGGGATCAATTTCATATCAGTATTTATAACGTATATGTTATATTATGTCAAGTGAGATATTTGAATATATTTTTGGTAGATCGTACGTAATTCTTGTTTTGGAATCTTTTGGCTTTTCTTAATAAATCCATAGAATAAAATGATAGTTGCTGCCTGAAAAGTATACATTATTCGAATCTCGATTTTTCCCTTTATTCTTAACTCATACAAATTATGCTCTATCATTTTACTATGTGGCATACTGAGGTGATACTGGTATTTTTCTAATAAATCAATTGACCTGGCCACTTTTGATTGTGCCAAACTATCTAATCCACTAATAAACTGTTGTACTTCTTCTGTAGTAAATAGCATACAAAAAAGTGTCGGTGTAACACTCTGAATGCACCTTTAACAGGTTACCAATTTTTGGTCAAGAACGAACTCTTTAGTCACAACCCTGCTGAACGGGTACCGCGGTTCATCATCATGGCTTCCAGGCTGACTTGTTCCAAGTGCAAGAAGAAGGAAGGCTTGCTGGACTCGATGTACAAGTGCTCGAATCCAGCCTGTGGTCGTGTATTCTGCAATTCATGCGTGAACATCCTCTGGCCCGGTCTGCGCGGCACCAGCTGCCCGGACTGCGGCAGTTCG
>CAYZUI010000113.1:0-3082 GCA_964481945.1 uncultured Gammaproteobacteria bacterium | reverse complement strand
ACAATAATCGGCCAGGCAAGGATGAGGATTCCATACATTAGCCAAAGTAAACAATTAAAGAAATATAACCACAGCATGCCAAAAGAAATGTCATCGACTCTTTTGGTTTTAATAGACTGAACGACTTGTGGGAGCATTAACGATGTCCCAACCGCCGCCGCAGCGAAACCAATTATTTCTGTAAGTGCAGTCCAGGAAGTCATTGTTTTATTTTTTTCCTACTTTCAGGCTCGGTTAAATAGTTTTCTTTGGTGATGACTTTGCCACCTGACTCTACCTCAAGTTTCCGTCTGGCATCGCCAGCGATCTTCCCGCCTTTTTGGGCGGCAACTTTGTTTTCAATAAAACCACGCGCGTTTTTATCTTTGGTAATTTTAGTGGTGGACGCTTCACCCAACATTGAGAAAATCAATTCAAGGTCATTCATATGGTCCCGTAGATTTTCACGTTTTAAACTCTTATACTTTTTGTATTGACTTGGTGACAGACCAAACGTCGCTTTGGATATTTCAGAGGTTAAAATGGAAAACTCGACATCTTCTTTGATACCCCGTTGTTTCCATTCATCGGTGAGCTCCTCGCGAACAGCAATACCGCGCAGGCGTTTTTCAATCCATGCATCTGAATAACCCTTCAGTTTGTACAGTGCCTTGGTTCTTTTGGTCGCTAACTCTGGGTCTTCAATTTCTTGGATTCTGTCATATCCAACTTTAGCCAACCAACGCTTGAACGGCTCGGCTTTTGGGGAAGGAATTGATTGTAGGATTCGAAAAATTCCCTCGGTATTGGCGCAGTCAGTTTCATACTTTTTGCCGTCAGAAGCTTTTAATTTCAGTCCGTGACAAAATGTCACGACCTGACTTTCTTCCGCTAAAAGCCTCTGTTTTAACTTTCTCCAATAAGCCCCTGGATCTGGGCTGTCAGTAAGTGCCCCACAGATATCCACAACCGAAAACCACCATTCTTTCTGATAAATGGTTCGCCTGATCGCCTTTCCTTTGAATAGCGCAATATGCATAGTTACTCGTTATCGCTCACATTCACCAACGCCGCGGTGGATTGGCGATTGGGTTTATTAGATTGCCTATAGGTGCTATAGATCTGCTTCAGTAATAGTAACGGGGTGGGTAAGAGTACAATCCATAGTACGTAATAATTGAGCCCAAACAGGGCGCCCCAGGACAGGAGAAAAGTAATCACATCCACTGTGCCGATGTGGAGGCCAGATTTTAAGACCACTTCGGGTTTACGTTTCTCCAAAAAGATACTTTTTTTCGCTTCACGCAAGTACCCAACCAGTAGGTTGCCAAGGGCAGCGGCTCCAGCCAAGTACCACACGGCGGGATGCTCGGCCTGATATTGAAACGCAATGGCTAGGAACCAAATAATCTCTTTGGTGCGATCAGAAATGCTGTCAAACCAAATCCCAAACTTACTGCCGCGGCCAGTCATCCGGGCCACTTCGCCATCGGAACAATCAAAAGCGAACGACAACTGGATACAGACAAAGGCTAAAATTTTGGCCCACCAGGCGGGGTACATCAACCCGACTGCGCCAATCAGACCAATCACAAAGGAAATAATCGTGACGTCCGGTGCGGCAATACCTGGAATCCATTTTAACATATAAAACGTCAGTACTTTTGAAATCTTCCGATAGATTAATCGACTAAAGATACTGTCGTGCGGTTGTTGGTAAGCGGTAATTTCACTAATCCGTTGTGGGAGTGGCATAGCGTAAGATAGAAATTTCTGGTTTAAATGAGGTGGCTAATGTGGTAATGGGTGTCAGAATCGACTGATTGTAGAAGCGCTGTTCGTCAGCCGTGACGGACGGATCATACCATAAATATAATGTATATGTCTCATCGAGATGGTCCAAATATGCCAGCAACTGATCCAGTGGCGGTTGCTCTTTATCCTTATTCGGAAACCGAATCGTCTGAATGGTAGTATGCGTCATAATCGTCTCGGCTAATCCCCCTTTGGTTTCTCCCAACATCAGTAACAGTGGCGGCTGACCCGTGGTGACGCTATCAGCCTGCACCGTAGCGATGGCCGACTGAATCGTCGTCAGATCAGTTTTGGTTAATTCCCGATCCTGCGGTGTGCCAGTTGCTAAATACTCTTGCCGACTGGCAAACACTGGCTGATACGACGCGATAAAACTCAAGGCTAATAAACCAGCCAAACTCAAACTCGTCCAGCGTTTTAATTTTAGTTGACTGCTCAACCATTGCCACAACGTCATGGCACCAAACACGCTCAACCAGGCTAACACCGGCAAAATCGGCAGAATATACCGCGGATAGGGGTTAATCCACGCCGCGAATAACACCACGACAACCGCTATCCAACTACTGAACAAATAAAATAGCGGTCGCTGATGTTTCCACAAGTAAATCAAACCAACGACGATCGACAACAAAAACAACGGCCAGACACTGAACTGTTTCGCCACCGACCAATACTGATTCAAGCCACCCACGCCGGGCTTGAACTTCCCCTGGTTATTCCACAGGTTTGATACACTAAACGACTGAATATGATCAATATTCGAAGTGATGGCAATTGTGGTGATATCCTTTTCTCGAAACACTTCCTTATGTTGCGTAATCTGCGCCGCCTGCCACAAAAACGGACTGTACATGATTAACGCGCCAACACTAAAGGCGAGCCATTTGCCACGCAGACCATACAGCACTAACGGAATAATTAAGATGAAATTGGTTTCACGAATCGCCACGCTATAACCAAACAAAACTCCGGCCAACGCTAACCAATACCATTGTTTCGTTTTGATCACCAAAAATGCGGCCACCAAAAAAAACAGTAAGGCTGGAATTTCTCGCATCGGCTGGGCCACGCTATAGGTAAAGAATAATGTACTGCCCAGCACAATGCAGGCAGCGCCAATGCCTAATACTCTTTTCCACGGCGCGCTGGCTGGCAGTAACCACACGGCACCCAGATACGTGGCAATCACTACGGCGACTGCTGTGAGTGGCACAACCAGATACAGAGCCAGAGCATTGCCCGTGGCTTTGACGGCACCGGCCATTAACACACTTAATCCAATCGG
>CAYZUI010000112.1:0-4223 GCA_964481945.1 uncultured Gammaproteobacteria bacterium | reverse complement strand
GGAGTATTACAATACCAAACGGATCCATCTTGGATTAGAGGGAAAGATACCATCAGAACTACTGACTAATCTGTCGTGAAGGTGTTGACCTTATTACGGCCAAGAAAGTACGGCTTAACCCCACACTTCACGTGTGTGGGTTAAGTAAGAGTTGAGAATGTGGGTTAGTGATTTTAGGGGTTCACCACTTCCCGCCCAGTGGAATACTCCACACTTAAATCATAATAATCTGCTGGCGTGACACCGATAGGAGTGTAGGTCATACCAGTGGCATCAAGTTGCACAGTGAGATCAACTAAGGTATCCGGGTATGAACCATATTGCAAATAGTAATCTTGCAAGGCCGACTGCACCAGTTGAGCGCGATCTTGCAAAGCTTGATCTTCTGCCGATAAATCCACTTCGGTAACTTCAGTTTCACTGACTTCAGTAAGAGGTTCCTCCTCGATCACAGGCTCAATGATTGTCAGTTCTTCTTCCACAAAGCCGTGTTCCAGTAACGTCGCTTTACCAGCGGCATCGATTTGAATCGATACCTGTGTTCCGGTAGGACAACCACAAGCGGAACAACTAAAGAATCCATCCGCTGGGGGAGTCACTTCAACGCTATGGACGGTGACACCAATGATAACGGAGTAGTAGTCAATAATGGCAGTTTCTTCTAGCGCATCGCCCCAGGGTGCTACATTGCATTGCGTGGGGTAGTAGTTGACCCAATAGGTTAACGGTTCGGCATTGGTCAACGAATTGCTTGGCCACTGGCAACCGGCTAGCAAAACTAGACTGCTTAGTAAGAAACGTTTCATTAGAAAGTCACGTTACTCGATACGGTCATTGGAGTATAAACATCGGCATCCGCTTTGGTGGCGCGCCAGCGGGCTTGAAAAATACCACCTCGCTTATTCACCAGAAAAGTAGCCTGACCGTGTCGAATTTTCTTCGTCTCCACCAATTTAAACGTGCCACCTTTTTTAAACTTGCGATATAGCCGAACCTTACGATTGTTCAACACTGCGTTGGTGGCTTTATCGACTAAGCGGGCAACGATGCGGCGTTTATTGGTTTGCTTTTGTAAGGTGAGTTTCGCTTTGCTTTGGTAGGCAAAAATACCGGTATTTGAACCAGTCACTAAACCATCAAACACCATGGTGTTAAAGGTCTCGTCAGTTAACCCAGTGTAATACAGCTCACAGGCATCTTTACTAACGGCGCAGGAATAAATGTAACCTGTGCCAGCCGGACGCGCTGTGCTGACAAAAATCTGATCAGTATCATGTGTATTCACCACTACTCCCTGACCCCAAAAATCACTGGGAATGTCTTCACCGCCAACCGTCGACCAGTCTGCCCAGACGGCATCATCAGTCGACTTGAACACTTTTCCTGCCAGGTCTGCTCCGGACGATACGGCATACACGGTGTTTGTTTCTGGATCAAACGTCATACCGGTCACCAAGGCTTGGTAGGTGGGATGATCAGCGTCAGAGCTTAAGTGTGTCCAAGTTGTACCATCGTATAAATACATTCCACGATTGGCTATGCTATCGTCTTGTTCGACACCAACACCAACCAATAACTGCCCATCCGCATTCACCGCTAACGGACCGGCCGGTACATTAGGCATACCAGTATCTGTCCAGGTTTCTCCGCCATCGGTACTTTGTAACACACCGCCGCCAATTTCATCATTACTGTCGCCTCCCTCTCGATACTGATAACTGGCATACACGATGCTGCTATCACCGACAAATTCGGCAAAATCAACAAACATCGGGCCATTCGTAGTATCAACTCCAGTGGTCAACTCCGTCCACGTATCACCACCATCTTCTGATCGAAATAAGCTAGTACCGGATCCAGCCAGCACTACATCCGGTTGATCTGGGTCGACCCACACGGCACTGCCCGTATCGGTGGCTTCACTGGGGGCAATGGGGAATTCCCAGGTTGGTTCACCACCGGCAGCAATACTGGAAGCAAAGTCTGCCGATTTAGCAAACCCACCTTGGGCTGCCAACCAGACAATTTCTTTACTACTGTCTTGGGCTAGATCATTCACCGTAACGCCGGTCATACCGGTAATTTTATCTGTGTATGTTGCTCCGTCATCATCTGATCGGCCAACTCCTCGATCAGATTGCGTATAGATATACCCATTCACATCATCGAATGTAATCCAATTACGAATGGCGGCATTAACCCAGGTAGCGCCGTTATCATCACTGTAATCATTACCCAAATACACGCGTCCAGACGAACGAAGCACTGCCTTTTGTGCATTCGTCAAACCTGCCGGATCAGTCATCGCAGTAAATGGCCCGGCTGCACCACTGGCGGAATAACTGGCATTGGTTGGACCAGATACCACCAAAAAATTCGCATCAGTGGGATGTGTCGCGATATATCGCCAAGCGCCACTCACTCCTGTATCTTCAGCTCCAGCCACTGATAAACTATAGATAGTCGTGTTGTCATCTGTACCCGTAACCAAAGCGAGAACAGTGCTGTCCGCAGCTACTGCTACATCGGTCACCGCTGCAGTCACAGCAGTAAAACTGTCACCATCGTCGGTACTGATATACACTTCGCCGTTACGCGTTGGCACCACTACCAAACCATCCGGTCCGGTCGCCATAAATTGCGCCACATTTTCTACAGTGGCTAACTTCTCCCAGGTTTGGCCATTGTCTTGGGTACGATACAAACTGATACCACCGATCATGAAAGCTGTTCCTGGAGTAGCGGACGTCTGCACATCACTGATAGTGCCAAAATCTACCGTGTCGGCGGGAGCCTGCCAGGTTTCGGCAAAATCGTTAGACCAAAAAATACCATTGGGTGCATTCAGCCCGGCGTAGAGCATATCATTGGCGCCAGCGGTGACGCTGGATCCAATGACTACATTTTCTGGATAACCACCTTCAAAATCAAGGCTCTGCCGCAGTGAATTATCCTGGGCATTGACGCTTACCGCCGCCAACAAGGCCAGAGAACTAACCGCATATTTTATCCTTACCATATTCATGAAGATAATAGAATGAAATAATGAGCCTCACTGTGCTGCATTCGGTAGTATATCACTGTAACCCACACACATAAAGTGTGGGGTTACTAACAATGGTGTTAACCCTCCGCCTTAGGCGGATGGGTTAGGTGGTGCATAGTATTTGCGTGCGATTGACAATGCCAGCTGAATTGGATAGCTTAACTTGGCTATAGAGCCTTGGTGGCGGAATTGGTATACGCGCATGGCTTAGGACCATGTTCCGAAAGGATTGAGGGTTCGAGTCCCTCCCAAGGCACCAGATGTGGAATACGTTAGCCCCGATTTATGACCAGATTATTGGCCGCCTGCTCAACAATGATCTTGCGGTTATCAAACAAATCATCGACTGGAAAAAGTTGGACGTCGTGTTGGATTTAGGTGGAGGCACTGGCCGTGTTGCTCAAAAACTACAACCACTGGTCGGAAAAATCATTGTGGCAGATCCTGCGGAAAAAATGTTGGCCAAGGCGAAGCGAAAAGAGTTAGCCACACAATTATTAGTAGACAATACTTTACCGTTTCCAGATCACACTTTTGATACTGTGACGATGATTGAAACGTTTCACCATTTTAAACAACAAGTACCATCTCTCAAAGAATGCTACCGCGTTTTGAAACCAGATGGGGTATTGTTGATTGAAGAGCCAAATCCACTATCATTCTTGAAACATTTTTTATGGGTTGAGCGATTGTTTGATACAGTGACATATCATACTCCGGCAGAATTAAAAGCTTTGTTACAATCGACCGGTTTTACGGTCAGCAAAGAACAACGTGGCAGGCTGATGTATTTTACGGTTGCGCAAAAAGGATCGAAATACTCGAGGGAGGGATCATTCAATTTCAACTAATTGATTCTCCTGCACTTGATATCTAGTATACACCGTATCAAGGCCAGGCTTAATGAACTGAAGCTCATTATCATCGGCCATATAAAGCAGATCATCACCATTTTCGCTTTCCGTATACAAGACAGTATTGCGTTGAATGAGTTTTTTATTCTTGGGGTAAAATTGATACAATGAAAGTCGAACAGTTTTTCCGCGCCAAGTACTGACAACAATTTCTTGTCCTGTGACTGAAGCTCCATCATCGAGCGTGTTGATTTGTACAGCATCCGCTTTCTGCAGTTTGAGGACTTTCGTTTGTCTCTGCAGTTTGCCCTTAGTATTTACAA
>CAYZUI010000111.1:0-4629 GCA_964481945.1 uncultured Gammaproteobacteria bacterium | reverse complement strand
CGTATCTGGCTCGTCTGACACTTTATCTTTGGCACCGGCTAAGCGATCATCTCGCACTTGTTTGGTAATACTCTGCGGGGTGATGCCGTGCTTGGCGTTATAGTCCGCTTGAGTGGTGCGGCGGCGGTTGGTTTCATCGATCGCTCGTTTCATTGAATCGGTTATACGGTCAGCGTACATAATAACGCGCCCAGCCTGATGTCTGGCGGCTCGGCCGATGGTTTGAATCAAGGCCGTGGTACTGCGCAAGAATCCTTCTTTGTCGGCATCGAGAATCGCCACCAAGGAGACTTCGGGTAAATCGAGCCCTTCGCGCAACAAGTTAATACCCACGAGTACATCAAATACACCCAAACGCAGATCACGTAGTATCTCTAAGCGTTCTAACGTATCGACATCAGAGTGAAGGTACTGCACAGCAATGCTGCGTTCTTGTAGGAATTCCGTTAATTCTTCGGCCATGCGTTTGGTCAATGTGGTTACCAATACGCGTTGGCCGTTTTTCACCCGCTGTTCAATTTGCGTAATCAGATGTTGAATTTGTCCTGTCGTGCTATGCAGTTCAATTTCCGGATCCAGTAAACCAGTCGGACGGATTAGTTGTTCGGCCACCACACTGGATTGGTTCAGTTCAAATTCTTTTGGTGTGGCGGAAACATACACCACTTGATTGATGTGGCGTTCAAACTCATCAAACTGCAACGGTCGATTATCCAAGGCTGCGTGCAAACGAAAACCGTAATCCACCAAAGTTTGTTTGCGTGACCGGTCACCCTTATACATGCCGGAAATTTGCGGAATCGTCATGTGCGATTCATCAATTACCATCAAATAATCATCCGGAAAATAATCCAGCAAAGTGTAGGGCGGTGTGCCGATGGTGCGCCGATCAAAATAACGCGAATAGTTTTCAATGCCGTTCACATAGCCGGTTTCGCGCAGCATTTCTAAATCATGTCTCGTGCGAGTTTCAAGACGATGCGCCTCGAGTGGTTTACCTAATTTTTTTAACCTCGTCATCTCTTTCACTAAATCTTGTTCAATTTGCCGTAAGATTTCCGTACGATTTTCTTCTGGAGCCACATAATGCGTCGCGGGATAAATAGCCACACTCGGAATTTTTTGAATAACCGTATTATCCAGCACATTGAATTCCTCGATCACTTCAATCTCATCTCCAAAATAGCGTAAGCGAATACCGGTGGTATCAGACATGGCCGGAAATACTTCCACCACTTCACCTTTTATGCGAAAGGTACCACGTTTAAATACCAGATCATTGCGCTGATATTGCATATCAACTAACTTCACCAACAAACTGCGTCTGGGATAATCTTCACCTTGCTGAAGCGTGGTACTAAATGATTTGTATACCGCCGGCGAACCTAAACCATAAATACAGGAAACTGACGCTACAATTACAACATCGCGACGAGAGAGTAAGGCTTGAGTAGCGGCATGACGTAGTCGGCTAATTTCTTCATTGAGTGCAGTAGTTTTTTCAATGTAGGTATCAGTGCGCGGTAAATAACTTTCCGGTTGGTAATAGTCATAAAATGATACAAAATAGTGTACCGCATGTGTGGGAAAAAACTCCCGAAATTCGGAAGCTAATTGGGCGGCTAAAGTTTTGTTATGTGAAATAACGAGAGTAGGTCGCTCAACGGCGGCAATGACATTCGCCATGGTAAACGTTTTACCAGAGCCGGTAACACCTAATAATGTCTGAGCCCGATGGCCAGCGCGTAGGCTTTTCACCAGGGCGGTGATCGCTGTGGGCTGATCGCCGGTGGGTTGAAACTTACTGTGTAAGTGGAACAGGGCCATGCTGCAGCTCTTTGGCTAAATACTGTAACGTGATTGATTCCGGATGTAACACAGAGCTGGCGCCGGCGGCATAATATTGATCTACATCCATCAGATATGGTGCTGTGACAATAACCTTGGCTTTGATTTTAAAATGTTGAATATATTGTAACAAACTCATGGTGGGCTCATGATACGGCACGATCGAGATAATCAGTTGAGCAGCCGATAGATTCGCCAATTGTAAAATATCTTCTTCACGCATATCGCCATAGATATAATACACTCCCAGTTTTTTGATAAGTTCAGCATGCTCTGGATTATAATCGACCACGACCACTGGTTTACTATCGGCCTTCAGTTGCGCTAACACATGATCAACAGTCACGTGATAGCCAAAAATCACCACATGATTGTTGAGCTCAACCGGTCTATGATCAGCCACGTCAGCCTCCGCTTTAGGCAGTGGTAAGAAACGCAGCAGTGGCTTCATCCAGCGGTACAGTTTTTCGTTGTAAGTGATCATGTAGGTGGATAAGACAATAGTAACCAAGCCGATCACGGCAATCATCGATACGAGTGGTTGCGTGATCAGATCTAACCGTAACCCTTGATTGGCCAGCACAAAAGAAAACTCACTAATTTGTGCCATTGTTAATCCGGCAAAAAAAGCGGTGCGTTCATGATGTTTTAATAAACGTAAAATTACAAAGACAATTACTGGGTTACCGATTAACACAAACAGAGATAACACTAGGGCACTGATCAACAGATGAGTATCTAAATTGAGCGCCAGTTGGCTGCCCAAGAACGTGAAAAAAATGACGATAAAAAAATCCCGCAAAGAACGAATGCGTGAAGCAATTTCGTAGTTATAATCCAGCGATCCAATGCTCAAGCCGGCAAAAAATACACTGATGGCCATTGGGTAATTCCACAGCACAGCGATGGCGGCGAACAACACACACCAGGCAATGCTCCAGAGAAACAACAATTCTTGAGAGCGACCAATAAATAAAAAGATCTTTCGAAACACATACTTGGCCAGGACAAACGCCGCTCCGCCAATGACCGCAGTTTTGCCAAGCAGTATCCCCATTTCTAGCCAAGGAACGCTACTACCACTGGCTGGGCCGAACATTTCTAAGAAGAGTAAAGCCAGAATGGCGGCAAAGTCTTGTAACAGTAAAATGGATACCGTAATTCGGCCATAGAGAGTTTCTAACTGACGTTTTTCACTCAACAGTTTTACCACAATGATGGTACTCGATAAAGTCAAAGCAATGGCAATAAACCAAGCTTCAACTTTAGAGAAACCGAGCAACACCGCTGTCAGCCAACCCACCAGGCCAGTGCCTAAAATTTGGCCAAAGCCCACCAGTAGCGTGGGCCAGGACAGGGTTTTGAATTTCTTGATATCGAGCTCAATGCCGACAATGTACAGCAATAACACAATGCCGAACGATGCCAAAACATCAATCAGTTCATGTGATTGAATGACATTTAAACCAATTGGCCCCAGGATGATGCCGGTAGCCAAGAAAGCGAGGACAATGGGTTGTTTGATGATTTTCGCAAGCAGAGCCAGCGCCGTACTGGTTACAATGATGGCGCTTAATTCAATGAAAATCGATTCCATGTGAAGTTACAGTATACCAAAAAAATGTGCTATAATCAAGCCTATGTTAGCCTTTCTGGCCGGAGTTATTCAAGCCATGCAACCGGATAAAAAATATCTGATCGTTGTGGTCAATCAACTGGGGTATAAGGTCTTTGTACCAGCTACTGTTCTGGAACAATGTGCTGCCGGTTCAGATATTGAGCTCTATTTGCATGAGGTGGTCCGTGAGGATGCCAATGATCTGTATGGTTTTCTTACCCCAACTGATCTCACTGTGTTCGAACAGTTGATTAGTGTATCGGGAGTGGGACCAAAAGTTGGGTTGGCATTATTGTCTGCTTTATCGGCTGAAGCCATTGTGCAGGCCATCAGCCAGGGTGATCGCACATTACTTACTCAAGTATCCGGCGTCGGTAAAAAAATTGCCGATCGACTCATTGTGGAATTAAAAACCATGGACATCGTACCCAGTCAACCGGGTATTACCCAACCAATTGTTGCAGCGCTGCAACAATTAGGCTACTCCACCGGCGAAATTCGAGCAGTCTGGCAACAATTAGATCGGGCCGCCGCCGTGGAACAACAACTCAAGCAAGCCCTGGCATTGTTAAGCCATGGATAAGGTGGCATCTTTTTTGCAATCGGATGCTTGGGGCGAAGTGCAGGAGGCTTACGGTCGTCCGGTGCAGCGTGTCAATGGAGTTTTAGCCATTCGCCATAAGTGGTATTGGTTTATTCCGCACGGTCCTTTAGTTGATGGGTTGGCTGATGGTGCTCTGTTCGTTCGTTATGAACCAGATACGGCGCCGCTATACGATCGACGAGTGCCTGATGTTCACCCCAGTAAAACCTTACTCACGCCTTTGACCGCACCTGACCAGATGTTATCGAGCATGAAGCAGAAGTGTCGTTACAACATTCATGTTGCGGAAAAGAAGCAATTGCAAGTTATCGATCACCTATCCGCTGACAGGTTTTTTGATGTATTAGTGAAGACCGGTGTCAGACAGAAAATCAAACTGCATGCTAAGCGATATTACGATACCATTATCGAAACTCTAAAAAAGTACGATATGGTTAAAGTGTATGGTGTAGAGTATCAACAGGAGATTATTGCTGTAGCGTTAGTAGTGTATTATCAAGGCACGGTCACGTATCTGCACGGTGGTTCAGATTATGATCATCGATCCTTGATGGCTCCC
>CAYZUI010000110.1:0-10747 GCA_964481945.1 uncultured Gammaproteobacteria bacterium | reverse complement strand
TAGTTTGGTCTGGTCGGTGGCGGGAGTATCCACCATTTTGCGTCTCATGCCTCCTCGAGCCATTGCCTTAGGAATTACTCAACTCAATATTGCCGTCATCGCAGTGTTCGCCCTGCGTCTGCCGGAGGGAAGTTTAGCCATTTGGACTTGGGCCGATAACTTGCAACACGTTCCTATTAATATGGTCGGTGTATCGCTGGCGCTGTCTGCCTTTCCGGTGTTCGCTCAAGCGTTGGCTGATCAAGATACGGCAAAATTTCGTCAGGTATTTTCAGAAAATTTTCGCCGGCTATTGTTTTTAATCATTCCCAGCAGCGTGGCTATTTTATTGTTACGGGCCCAGTTAGTGCGGATTATCTTAGGATCATTTGGTAGTGGTGCCTTTGATTGGAACGCCACCGTGATCACGGCGCAGGTGTTGGGCATTTTTGCCATTGCTTTGTTTGCCCAAGCTTCAATTCCATTGTTAGCTCGATCATTTTTTGCGCAGCATGATACCCGCACCACTCTGTTGATTAGTTTAGGCAGTTTAGTATTAAATGTGGTGCTGGCGTATGGCTTAATGTCGTATCTAGGCATCTACGGTTTAGCTTTCGCTTTTTCCATCAGCAGTTTGGTCAATATGTTGCTGTTGTTACTGTTTTTGCGGATTAAGTTTGGTGACTTGGATGACTCTACTATTATCCGCTCGATTTGGCGTATTATTATAGCCAGTATTGCTTTGGGGTTGATTATCCACGGCATGAAATATTTTGTCGCACGTTTTGTGGATATGCATACCTTCATCGGTATTTTTACCCAGACCATCATCAGCTTGGGCGCCGGCGGAGTAGTGTACTTAGGCATTGCCTATTATTTTAACTTTCCGGAATTACAGATTGTCAAACACCAGTTAGCTAAATTACGGACATACCTATGAAACAGTGGTGGCAGGTACAGCGTTGGCCAGTAGTGGGGTTGTCAGCCCTGTATTGGGTGTTGACCATTCCATTCGTGTCGCGCTTGCCGTATAACTGGGATGCAGCTCAATTCGTCTTAGCGTTACGTCACTATGAGATCGGGATGCATCAACCTCACCCACCTGGTTACCCGTTGTTTGTGGTGTTAGGAAAACTGCTCAATCTTGTTGTGTCGGAAAATCTGGCCTTGGTCATCATCGCCGCTCTGTTTGGATATGTATCCGTGTTAGTGCTGTATACATTTTGTTATCGGTTATGGCCGCACCGGTGGGGAAGTAGTGTTATTGCCGTGGCCTGGATGCTCAACCCATTGTTCTGGCTGTATCGTGAAACGGCACTCACCTATACGGTTGATGCCGCTGCCAGCATCACGGTTGGTTATCTTGTCTGGCAAACGATGACCAACCGATCTCGCCAGTATGTCTTATTGAGCAGTAGTGTTCTGGCAGTGGCCGGCGCCATTCGGCCGTCTCTGGTAGTGTTTCTCTTACCAGTATTCATTTTTCAATTGAGCTTTCACAGACGCAATTGGAAATTGGTGTTGGTTTCGTTTGGGATTTTAACTGTTGGTACACTGGCCTGGCTAATTCCGGTGATGTGGTTCACCGGAGGGGTAGAGGGCTACCTTACTGAATCGCGTAATTTGTATGGTGCCTCGGCAGCGAACAGCAACATTCTTGAACAAACCAAGTTAGTACTGAATACTCTACTGATTAGTTTAAACTTTGTTTTGATTCCACTGATTGCTAGTATCGTGCTCTTAGCCATACGCTATCGGCGCTATTGGCGTCGGTTTATCACGCTGTATATTTTTGCGGCTGTCTGGGTACTGCCGGCAATGTTGATCTATTCTTTGGGTCATTTTGGTCAGCTGGGCTATGCACTCATCTTCATCCCACCGTTCTACCTATTGCTTATCCCGATCGCCCAGTTAGCTATTGATCGTTGGCTGGGTCGTTGGCTTATGGTTATGGATTTGGTACTGGTGAGCTTGATCTTTTTGGTGCTTACTCCCAGTTATGCCCATCCCAATTTTTTTCCGCATACCCGAGCCGAATTATATCTGCAGCACCTAGCTCGCCGGGCGCCGAATCTTTTTAAACTGAATGCTGCCAGCCTTCGTGAGAGCGACCAAAAATTGGCAAACTTAGCTCAAGCCATTCAGTTATACCCGATCGATCAAACCTTAATTTTGACCGGGCGGGATATGTTGTATCCATCACCGGCCAATGGTTTATTGATCCGCAATGATGAAGTGTTTCGGGAACTATCGGCATTACTGCCTGACTATCACATTGTTGAAGTGGCTCCAGACCGAGACTATTATTTATCGGCTCAAGCCAATCTGATGGAAACCAGCTACAGCCAGGAAATCATCCTGCCGAATAATCTCCGTTATGTTATATTCGCCTTGGACGTGCTACCCAATGAACAGCCCAACACCATGTTGACGACGGCGCAAGCTGGTTATCATCTTGGTATCATGGATGGTGCTTGGTCGATGGCTGGCTTTACCTTCCGCCGGGAAGCTGACCAAAGTGATTGACATTTATGAGCTGGGGGGGGTAAGATATAAATAGTTATAAATCGATTAACAATCAAAAAATATGTTAACATATCTATTGGGTCGTGTGATTAAGTTGAACGCGATGGTTGTAATAGCGATACTAAGTTTTGTTTGGGTTGCACAAGCGCAGGCTACTACTACATTAACCGGTACGCTGCGTTATTTAGATGGTAGCGCACTTACGGAAGCTGATTGTACAGTAACTGCTACTGGCACAAACAATTCTTTTTCGGATGAAATAGATGCCGCAGGCGCTTATTCTCTTACCTGGGAGGATGATGAAAGTGAGCTCTATAACTTGTATGTGGGTGTAGAAGATTGTACTAATGCTGTATACAATTCACACAAAATTTATCTGCCACCCGGCACTGTGGATGAGTTAGATATTTATGTTGATCTGCCTGAAGATCGAGCAGTGATTCGCGGAAAGGTTGTTGATGATAATGGCATCGGAAATGCTGACCAAGTCGTAAGTTTCGTTCCAAAGCAATCAGAGCATCGAGATTACGGATATAGTGCAACCACGGATAGCACCGGTAATTTCAATATTGATATTCCGGCAGGTATCTATAACGTGTACGCGGATTTAGGAGAAAAAATGGACTATATTAGACTCGATCAATCCTATGAGAAAAATACAGTCACTGATCTGGGAACACTATCCGGCGCATCCGCCAACGGTGATATTAAAGTATTCTTTATGCAGAATACAAGCAGTGGCCCGGAATATGTTACTCTCAACGAGTATAATGCAGTAGCATACAACTCTACAAATGATTTGTATGAAGTCAAGACCAAAAACATGAGCAGCGGGAGCGGTGGCGCAGTTATCGCCGGATTGCCATCAAATTCAGGTGCTTGGACATATTTCAAGTTGAATAAAAATGAAGATTGGACGATTGACATTATTGGCTTAACGGACAATAGCGAATTAGTACAGGGCACGATTAGTGTACCAGGATCTGCCTTAAGTGAAGAGCCGTATTATGCTAATAGTCCAGTATATACAATTGATATCGTGTTGAACACATTGTATACTTACGATAGTGATGATGTGTACGAGTTTAGCTTCCCTGCCAGTGAAGATCAAGCGTTGGATTTATCTGATACTACCATGATTAATATACCTGCGTATGCGCTTGATGACGGAGGTGAGACTGTACAAGTCATTATTGAACCTGCGCTTGATGCGTTAGGAATTGAATATCCGGTAACAGGTTTTCCGTATAACTTTACTGCCTATGACAGCAATGGTGCTACAGTAGAGACATTTCGACGTCCAATAGAAATTATCATGAACTATGATGAAGTAGCCTTAGCTGCTTTAGGTATTGATGAAGCTGATATCGAACCATGGTACTATAATGAAGATGGTAATAGTTGGCGACGAATTCCAGTGTTTACTCTAAATACCATTGAAAATAGCGTAACATTTGAAACAACCCATTTCTCTCAATATGGTTTGCAAATAAACCGAGCGACAGAGACCGATGTTCAATATACTTCGAGTAATAAAAAAAAGCAGCTGCGCTTAAAACCAATAAAAACGAAAAATGTAACAGTGCCTGTTGCAAATCTTGAAGCAGAAAGTGCGGATGTATCGTGGAAACATTTTGGAAATTCGAATGTCTCTGGTTACCAAGTGCGCTTGTTTAACGCAACTGGAACAAAGGTGTTGAAAACGTACGGTGTGGATAAACTAAATGCTTATGAAGGAAAAGCGCGGATTTCTCACACTATTAGGAAATTATCAGCTAATACGCAATATCAAGTTCGAGTAAGAGCTTATAAGACTCGTAAAGGAGTGTCAGCATTTGGTGATTGGAGTAAAACGGTAGAATTCAGAACTGCTGCTGAATAAGTATAATTACCGCTTGCGGGGCACATAATCTAAATTACCAATTGTTGCCTACACGGCCGAAGAAACAATGTACTTCAGTTCACGTGTCTTGGGTGTTAGCAGAGTCCAAAGCCCATATCCCGCCGTCCAATCATCCATGAAGCTTTAAATTACGAAACTAATCACTAAGACATAAATTCAATATTTGCTACCAATTGACTAAAGAGTAAACAAGCTCTAGAATGAGGCCATGAAAACGGCACCGAGAGTCATTAGTAATCCAGCCATTTTAGGAGGTAAGCTCGTTGTTAAGGGAACGCGGATATCGGTTGAATTCATTTTGGAATTAATGACATCCGGGATGACTGT
Source organism: uncultured Gammaproteobacteria bacterium (assembly GCA_964481945.1). Taxonomy (GTDB): domain Bacteria; phylum Patescibacteriota; class Patescibacteriia; order UBA9570; family UBA9570; genus UBA9570. Next base: position 6,012 of record CAYZUI010000110.1, on the reverse strand, counting down.
TTCAGAAATCATTAAAGAATATCCGCAATTGACAGCGGCTGATATCAAGGCAGCTTTTAATCAGGATATCGCTACAGCGATTACCTGAACCCAGAAATCTATCTAGCTACCTGCTAACCCACATGTGTAAAACATGGGGTTAGCTGATATATTAGGTGGTAACACAGTAACCCCACACCTTCGGTGTGTGGGTTACGAATATGGCAGGAGAGTTTTTTCGGGTTTATGTATCGATTGTGTTGGCTTTACGTTATATCGTGAGGCTGATAAGCTGGTGCCGTGACCTCATTAGATAAGATCCGCAATTTTTGTATCATCGCCCATATCGACCACGGGAAAAGCACCTTGGCGGATCGGTTGTTGGAAATAACCGGCACAGTCACCAAACGAGAAATGAAAGATCAGGTGTTAGATAGCATGGATCTTGAACGGGAGCGTGGCATAACGATTAAATTGCAGCCCGTGCGTATGGATTATCAGGGCTACGTGTTGAATTTGATTGATACTCCCGGCCATGTTGATTTTACCTACGAAGTATCGCGGTCATTGGCCTGCTGCGAAGGGGCGTTGTTGGTGGTGGACGCTACCCAGGGGATAGAAGCCCAAACTTTAGCGAATCTCTATTTAGCCATTGAACAAAACCTGACAATTATCCCGGTAATTAATAAAATCGATTTGCCGGCGGCTGACGTGCCCAAAGTCACACAAGAGTTACGTAATTTGCTCGGTACGACCGATGATGAAATTATTGCCGTGTCAGCCAAAACCGGAGAGAACGTAGCCGCTATTTTACAAGCCGTGATTGACCGAGTCGCTCCGCCCACCCCGGCCGATGCCGAAACCAAAGCGCTCATTTTTGATTCTACCTTTGATGATTATCGTGGCGTCATTGCCTATGTGCGGTTAATGCAGGGCAGTATCGCCAAACGCAGCAAACTCACTTTTATGGAAAATCACTTGTCATCGGAAGCGCTCGAAGTGGGCTATTTCAAACCAAAATATCTGGCGCAAACAGCCTTATCCGCCGGAGAAATTGGCTACGTAGTCACCGGCTTAAAAGCGGTGGAAGATTGTAAAGTAGGCGATACCATTACGTTGACCGAACGGCCAGCCAGCCAAGCTCTACCCGGTTATCGCCAAGCCAAGCCCATGGTGTTTGCCAGTATCTTTTGTAAGGAGGGTGATGATTTTTCAAAATTGCGCGAAGCTTTAGGAAAGTTAAAGTTGAACGATGCCGCCTTAACCTATGAACCAGAAAATTCTAAAGCGCTCGGCTTCGGTTTTCGTTGTGGTTTTTTAGGGTTGTTGCATTTGGATGTAGTGCAAGAACGTCTGCACCGCGAATATGATTTAGATTTGATCGTTACCGTACCGGCAGTAGCGTATCGAGCCACACTGACGAACGGTACGGTGCAAACCATTTCATCACCGCTCGATTTTCCAGATCCAACCCAGCTCCAACTTGTCGAAGAACCGGCCATGCAAGTGGATGTGGTGACACCGGCTAGCTACATTGGCGGGATCATTAGTTTATTACAGGATCGTCGAGGCACCCCCTTGGCTAATGATATTGAATACCTCGATCAAGAGCGAGTGATTATTCATTATCGGGTTCCCCTAACCGGTATCATTGTGGATTTTTATGATAAGCTGAAAAATGTGTCTTCTGGCTACGCTTCCCTTAATTATGAGTTTAAGGGTTATCAGCCTTGCCAGGTGCGCCGGATGGATATTTTGGTGGCAGGTGATCCGATCGAAGCGTTAGCTTCAGTGGTGTATGAAGATGAAGCTCAATCGGCCGGTCGAGTGATCGTCAGTTCGTTGCAGAAGGTGCTACCCCGGCAAATGTTTGAAGTTCGACTGCAAGCGGCTATTGGTGGTAAAATTATTGCGTCGGAACGGATTCCGGCGATGCGGAAAGATGTCACCGCCAAATTGTATGGTGGAGATGTCACCCGCAAACGTAAATTGTTAGAGAAACAAAAAAAAGGGAAAGCAAAAATGAAAGCCATGGGTAAAATTGATATTCCCAAAGAAGCCTTTTTAGCAGTCTTAAAGCGGTAATCAGCATGAAACTCGTTCTGTGTACCAGTCTCTTGTTTCTTCCCTTGACCACATTAGCGGTGACGGAGATTGAATTAAATGAATTAGCCTTTGCCGAAACTGCCGTGGCTAGTCAGAATGTGACCGAAGCTTTGGCTAACTTGGGGGATATCAATGGTGATGGCTATGAAGATGTCGCCATTGGTGCGCCCAGCGCTAATGCCGTATATCTGCTGTATGGGCAGGCCAGCCGGTTTGATGAAGTGGTGATTGATGATTTGCCAGCTTTCCATGGTGAAGATGACGGCGATCAGTTGGGTTCAGCCATAGCTGGTGTCGGCGATCTGAACGTTGATGGTTATGATGACTTTGTGGTCACATCTATTTATCACGATACCGCGCTCACCAATCCCGGAACTGTCTATCTCATCTACGGTCAGGCCGATACGTTCACCACGCAAACGGTGGCAAATCGACCACGCTGGTCAGGCGAGGATAAAAATGATCATGCCGGTGTCAGTGTAACGGGAGCCGGTGATTTGAATAATGACGGTTTTGCCGATATGGCCATTGGCACCACTTGGCACAATGATCGCAGTGGTGGGGTCTATCTGATTTATGGTCAGGCCGTGGCATTTGCCGGAGAATACGATTTAGCGGATCAACCATTGTTGGCTGGGGCGGATGATTATGATTACGCCGGTACAGCCATGGTGGCTGGCGATGTCACCGATGACGGCTTGAGTGATCTGGTGGTGTCCGCCACGAAATATGATGGTGCGGAACGTGACGTTGGAGCGGTGTATACTGTGCCAGGAAAAACCAGCCAGTATGTCAGCGCCAATCTTAGTACCTTTACCACCATCACTGGCAGTAGCAAACGGGAACGCATTGGCAGCAGCTTAGCGATTGTGGGGAGTGCTATTTACATTGGCGCACCCTACAATGATAGTGCCGGTGATAACGCTGGTGTGGTGTATATCAATTCAACTGCCACCAAGTTAACTGGAGCCGCAGCCGGTGATCTGTTTGGCAAGTCTTTAGCCACTTTTGCTGATGGGGTACTGATTGGCGCACCCTCCGAATTAGATCCTCAAGCCGGTTCAGCCTGGGTGCATACCACCACTGGTGATACAGCGTTGGTGGGTGAAGTGGCGGGTGATCAAGCTGGTTACACTGTGGCCACCGCTGATGTCGATGGTGATGGTCAGGCGGAATTATTGATTGGAGCACCAGATTATGGGCCAAGCAGTGGTCGATTATATATTGGGTATTGGCCAATTTACACCTGCGATAATTCAGCAGCCTTGGGTGGGATTTTGGCAAATTATCCAACGGCAGACTATAAACATCGGAAGTATGCCAAAAACAAGAAAATGCGGATTGTGGTAGAACGACGTGGCCAGCAAGCTTTCTTGATCAACTGTAATGCCAACAAGATTCAGCAAACTCTGACCTTTAATACTCGAGTGCAGCGGAAAATTTTGGCTCGCGTCTTTTCCGCTCGTAATGTGAAGCTGTTCATCGTAGTGACTCGTACGCCCAGCAAACGCAAGATTAAAGTGTTTCTCTATAAACAAACAAAAACCCAGTTGCTCGAAACTGACCAATTCACTCGCAAGTGGCGGCCACGTGGTTTGCGCATCAAAATCAAACGAAGAAACCGGGTAGTGTTGCAAAAGGGAGCCGAACTGAAGCATCGCTTACGCTATAGTGTCAGTCGGACATTAACCTTAAACGAACTGGATTAATGCGACGTATTCGCACTATCACCGCTCACTGGCATCTTCCCAACTATACGTTATTGGGTTTGCTACTGATTCTACTGGTGTTTGGCTTAATCATGTTGTCCTCGGCCAGTTCTGTGGCTGGTTTCGAAAAATTTGATGATCCCTATTACTTTGTGAAACGGCAGTTACTGTATGGCGTGCTGTTTGGTCTGCCGATGATGTGGATATTATCGCGCGTCGATTATCATATCTGGAAACGCTACGCCTTTCCGTTCATCATCTTGAATATCATCCTATTATTGTTGGTCGTAGTTCCTGGCATTGGGGTAGAATTGTTAGGGGCGCAGCGCTGGATTAATTTTGGTGGTATCCTATTTCAACCATCCGAATTGATCAAACTGACCTTTTTGCTTTATCTGGGTGTGTGGTTGGAAGCGCGCCAACGCAGTCGCACCATTCATGATATTTCCACGGGCTTTGCACCATTCATGACCATGGTTGGTTTTTTAGTATTGATGATTGCCGGTATCCAAAAAGATCTGGGCACGATGGTGGTGATCGCCATGATTGCCGTAGTGGCCTACTATGTGGCCGGTGCACCGTGGAAGCATCTGGGTATTATCGTAGTCAGCGGTATTGGCGTGTTACTTTTTTTAGTCAAAGTTTTGCCGCTGTTTATTTCCTCATTTAATTATCGAGCGAATCGTTTAACGGTGTTTCTCAACCCTGATCTCGATCCCCTCGGGATTGGTTTTCACATCAATCAAGCGCTTTTAGCCATTGGTTCGGGCGGGATATTCGGTTTGGGGCTAGGTCATTCCCGCCAAAAGTTTAATTATTTACCGGAAGTTTCCACCGATTCGATCTTTGCCGTAGTGGCCGAAGAAATGGGCTTTATTATTGCCTTGAGCGTGGTGGCCTTGTATATCGGCATTATGTGGCAGGGGATTCAAGTGGCCAAAACCGCGCCGGATAACTTTGGTAAAATTGTAGCCGCGGGGATTATTACCTGGATTACATTTCAAGCCGTGGTGAACATTATGGCGATGTTATCGTTACTGCCACTGACCGGTATTCCCTTACCGTTTATCAGTTACGGCAGTACCTCGATGGCCACATTGCTGGCGGCCGTCGGAATTTTAATAAACATTTCCAGGCAAACTGTTCAACGGTAATATGCGCATCATGTTCAGTGGGGGAGGTACCGCCGGATCCGTCACACCATTACTGGCCTTAGCGGAACAACTGAAGAGTCACGAGTTGTGGTTTGTGGGTACCAAAACGGGAGTGGAACGACAGTTGGTCACCGGCATGACGTATCTGACATTACCGGCCGGAAAATGGCGCCGCTATTTCTCTCTGCACAATCTCGTAGACCCATTCATTATCTTGTGGGCATTCTTTCAAGCCTGGTTTTATCTGCTCAAATATAGTCCGGCGGTAGTGGTGTCGGCAGGGGGGTTTGTATCGGTACCGCTGATCTGGGCAGCCTGGTGGTGCAATATTCCCACCGTGGTGCATCACCAGGATAGGCGCCTGAGTTTGGCCACTCGTTTGATGAAGCCGTTTGCTTCTGTTTTGACCAAGGCTAGTGATATTGGTAATCCTACTCGTCTGCTCAAATCGATCACAGACACGATTCAGTTAGATAGTGCAGTACCCACCGTATTAATCATGGGTGGCGGTACGGGTGCTCAAGCCATTAACGATCTTGTCTCAACGAAATTATGTGATGACTATAATGTTATTCATGTCACCGGTGCAGGCAAAATGAAACAGTCTATTAAACATCATCGTTATCATCAATTCGAAATTCTCACAGAGGGGTTTGCCGAAGCCATTCATAAAGCCGATGTAGTGGTGTGTCGAGCTGGGTTTGGAACGATCTCCGAATTAGCGGCGTTAGGCAAAGCCGCTATCATTATACCAATACCGCAGTCACATCAAGAAGATAATGCAAAATGGTTAGCACAACACCACGCTGCTGTGGTCCTATCTCAAGCGAATCTCACACCACAAAAGTTAACTGAGGCTATTCAGGAAACCATGAGAAAAAAAATTCAATTAGAAGAAAGCATCAAACAATTACTTCCTGTCAACGCCACTGAAACATTATGTCAGCACATTCGTCAATTCGCTTCCGCTCGCTAGCTCAATTCCTGCGTCGGTTGCGGGATACGAGTTATCAGTTAGGGCGAATGGCTACGGCGGTGGAGCGGTTAGGGCATCCTGAACGGCA
>CAYZUI010000109.1:0-2617 GCA_964481945.1 uncultured Gammaproteobacteria bacterium | reverse complement strand
ACCACTCCTGGTTCAATGGTCAGGGTGTCGCTACTACCCACTTGGCTTGAAGATGCGATGACGTACGGGCTGTACTCTTCACTCCAGGTGGATGTGCTAATAGTGGTACCAACGTAGACAGTGATAGTTTCCGTGTCTGTACTGGAAGTGCCAGCAACATCTGTTACCGTCAACGTAACTTCGTAAGTACCGGGATTATTATAGGTGTGACTGACGGCTCCACCCGAATCAGTTGAACCGTCCCCGAAGTCCCAAGCATACGTATCAATTGTACTATTAATGACCATGGAGTCGGCCCCATCAAAGGTGATGGCTACTGGTGCTGTACCAGTGGTAGCGCTTGCAGAAATGCTTGCCGATACATACGAACTATCGGTATTAATGCCGACAGCGGTGAACGCATCAAAAACAGATTCACAGTAGGAAATGGGATATGTGGTAGAGTCGACAGTATTAAGATCTAAACAGGCTTTAACTGTTTGTGTGTAGGCGTCTTCCAAATCTGAGCTGGCACTCAAATAATTGGTCAGAGTTTGGTAATATATTTCTGCTGCCCCAGATTCACCGACACCCGTAACCGTCACTCCACTCTCGGAATGAGTACCACCTTCGACCAATAAATAAAAGGCATAACTGGCTATGATGCCGGTAGCATATTGATCGCTATAGTCACCGCCCAGATCACTGATATGGTCTGGGTCCGAGTCACCACTCCCGTCACAATAACCGGTATACGATGTCGGGTCAGCTAAACTTCTTAATGCAGTAGTGCAGCCAGAACGATTTGACGACAAATCTTCACCGATCGTCCAGTCTGTTTCACCGGTATAGTGTTCAATTAATGTACCAAAAATGTCAGCATAGGATTCATCGAGTGCGGCAGATTCATTTTCATATTCAAGGTCAGCCGAATGGTCAACCACGCCATGTGTAAATTCATGTCCAACAATGTCTTGACCGTACACGCCTTCAGCGAAATACATGAATTCGTATGGTTCAATGTCTTGACTGACCCAACCGGCATCAAATTCATCAGTACAACCATCACTATTGCGATAATGCGTATAGCTCTTAATTGTCCCTCCACCATCAGTCGTATCGTTCGGATCGTCATCAAAACTGTCTCGGCCAAACGTGTCATAAAAATAATCATAGGCATATCCGGCATAGAGATGCACCCAGCCAGCGTCGGCATCGTAGGTACCGGCTAGCCCAGCTTCATTATACGTTAGCGTCTCGGTGTTACAATCCGGCGTTGTACTTAACGTATAGGTCTCCCGGTCCCGTGCATGTGCGGTAGCATTCAAGTAGTGGGCAATGTTTCCGGTGTGAGCATTAATATAGTAGACATATTGTACAGAAGTATTGTTTATACCCACGTTCAGTCGCCATACTAATTTTGGATTGCTAGTTACATCCTTTGAAAATAGGGAACGATCGTAGATAAATAATTCTGGCAACGAAACTGTAACCTTGTCCGTTTCAGCCTGTTGATTGAATTTTAGTTTAGAAAAATGATTTTTTGCAATTGAGATGGCCTCACTTGATTTGATTGTTGGAGTGGTTAAAATTTTCTGCGCAATTACACCACCCGCCTGGGAGGAGGATAACACTTTACCGGTATCATTTTGGTGTACTTGAATATTAGCACCATATATCGGCATGCCTTGGTAGTATCTCTGAAAGCGAGTATGAGTAAGACCGAATTGATCTCGCCTTATACTTTCTGATTTAAGCTCCTGTTTTGAATCATTAAGATGATACTGTTCCTTATTCTGTTCCAAGTAATTCAAAGCGGAAGAACTAACATCTTGAGCTTGGATGGCATTTGTTTCCAGCTGATGGACCTCATCATGAATAATAGCATCGCCCAATAAGGGTAAAATAAGTAAGAATGATAGATACTTACTCATCTGCAATACACATTATTGTGAGCCCTTGCGTTTCATCAGTAAAATAAAGGTGCTGGTCACTTGGGTAGCTACTAATACTCCCGTCACAATCCCAATGTTCAAGTTTTATGTGCCCAAAAGAAAATTCCGGCCATCGTTTAAAATTAATGATTGCCGTACCTTGTTGATCGGTTTGCGTCTCAAAGATATCTGTAAAGTTTTTGCAATCACCAGTGATGCAACGAATTCCATTATCAACATCAACTGTTACTTGTTCGCTAGAAATTTTTTCTCCAGTTTGTGAATTAACAAAAGTAAATTTAATACCATCTTCGATCGAGAAATTATCATCAACTTCCCAGTTATCTAAAAAAGCTTGCTCATCGTGACCTAATACTACCAATGTATTATTAGAACTGCTATTAGTGGAAATATTGAGCGATTGAACAGAATACACTACAGCAGTTATGGCTCCACCAACAATAATGATTATGCCTAGTATTAGTAAAATTCTTCTCATTTTTTCATGATACTACCCAGCATTTTTCTGTCAACTTACCACTCTTGTTAGCGCCGTTGCGACGGCTGTGATGCGTAACCCTATTGAATCAAACTTCTCGCCGACATGTCAGGCGGCAAAGGCAAACCCAGTAAGCGCAAAATTGTTGGTGCGACATCAGATAATACACCCATCGGTTGCAGTTGCGATAAATCATTCATTGGAA
>CAYZUI010000108.1:0-4054 GCA_964481945.1 uncultured Gammaproteobacteria bacterium | reverse complement strand
ACAGTAGGGGGGGGGGGGGAGGGGGGGGGGGGTTCTGCACATACCTTGCCACATTCCAAATCTTCGTCACAAAATTTCGATAGGAGGCAATCTTCTCTTCATAAAGCCGTGAATCATTCCCTGGTGTCGTGCCAGTAACTAAGGCAATACGCAAGGCATCAGTGCCATATTGGGTGATCATATCTAACGGGTCAATCCCGTTACCGAGTGATTTCGACATTTTGCGACCCTGTTTGTCACGGACTAACCCGTGCAAATAGACATGCTCAAACGGTACTTGGCCCAGGGCATAGGTAGTCATCAATATCATCCGCGCTACCCAGAAAAACAAAATATCGTAACCGGTTTCTAATACCTGCGTCGGATGAAACGTTTTTAAATCACCGGGTCTAGCTAAGGTCGAAAAGGTCCACATGCCAGAAGAAAACCAAGTGTCTAACACATCGGTATCTTGTATCCAGCCCTGTCCGGGCGATTCCAACTGTACTTGAATCTCCTCGCCGGATCCGCCTTTGGTGGAGTACCACGCCGGAATACGATGCCCATACCATAATTGTCTGGAAATACACCAATCGTGCAGATTATTCATCCAATGGAAATAAGTTGAATTAAATCGATCAGGAATAATTTCAATTTGGCCAGTGGCCACCACCTCATTGGCGACTTGTTTCAAAGTTTTACCGGCAAAAGCGTGTCCGGGTGGTAAGGTGTGATCCACATTGACGAACCATTGCACTTTAATGAGCGGTTCAATGGGTGTATCACAACGGTAACACACCGATAAGTTGTGGACATAGTGTTCATCGATATGATCCACTAAACCTTTTTTCTCGAGGAGGGCAACAATCTCATCTCGACTGGCTCGAGCATTCTTTCCCGTAAACTGGCCGGCGGCGCTGGTAAAATTCCCCTGTTCATCGATAATTTGGACGATCGGTAAATGATATTTCTGGGCTAACCTAAAATCTTCCTGGCTATGCCCCGGGGTGATCGTCATGGCACCCGTACCGAAGGTGCGATCCACTATTGTATCGGTAATCACGTTGGCTGCGACTTTGCCATCTATCCAATCAACCGCAAATTCCTTATTATGTAACATGGTGTAGCGTTCGTCAGTTGGATGCACCGCGATGGTTTTATCTAAAAATTTTGTTTCCGGCCGCGCTGTGCCAATCACCACCGGACCATATTTGAAATAATAAAATTTCGTTAACTGTTCTTTGTATTCTACTTCATCATCCGCCAAGGTGCTTTGGCAACGCGGACACCAGTTGACAATGCGCTGCCCCCGATAGATGAGACCGTCATGGTACATCCGAATGAACATGTCACTGACGGCCGCTTTCCGTGGAGCATCCAGCGTAAACGCTTCACGTGACCAATCCAACGAAAAACCCATCTTGCGTAACTGGTTACGAATAGTATCGCGAGACGACTCCACAAATTCTTCGACCTTTTTCACGAAGACTTCGCGCCCTAATTGATGACGCGTCACCGGCGGGTTGAGTTTGGCCAGATCTTTTTCCACGCGATTCTGTGTGGCGATGGCCGCGTGATCTGTTCCCGGTAACCACAGGGTTTTTTTACCTTGCATCCGCTGATACCGAATCATGATATCTTGCACCACATACATGGCATGGCCAAGATGCAGTGTGCCCGTAGCGTTAGGCGGCGGTAGAATTATTGTATACGTTTCGTCAGCCGAAATATTGTCTGGATTAAACTTTCCAGACTTTTCCCAAAGCGTATACAGCTTATCTTCGTTATCTTTATAATTGAACGTCTTTTCCATATCTAGATGAACTTCAAATAATACCCTTCCTGCCGCTTTTGTCGATAGTCTTCCTGAATTTGTCGAAATTGATCATCCAGGTGCGATAAGCGTAAGGCCGCGCCCCCCACCAAGACAAGCGGATCCACTATCCGGATTTTGGTTTTGATATAAAAATCATAGTGCAGCGGATCTTCAACCACTTTCACCGTTTTGACCATCTGTAAATTTTTCGTAATCAGGGGATGGTTGGATGCAGCGAGTTTATCGTAGACAATTTCATCCACGGAAAATAAATCTTTGAAGGTAATGATATTTTCAAACAAAGCGGTTTTCAACGCTTCGGCAAACAAATAATACAGAGCGGATTGTAAGGGGTGACCCCAGAGCTGGCTATCCCCTTGGCGGAATTTGTCAGCGAATAAGCGAGCTGATTCCTGGCTCTCAAATACAATCTTATCTTCAAAGCGCGTCATGTTGGATAATAGTTGTTCTACCTGTGGCACTGTCATCATGTTGTCGGTCACTAAATCGCGAAAGCAGTAATCCACTCTATCCATACACAAATCTGGTAGATCACGTTCGAGTAAAGGATAACGATGTTTGTCCATGATCTGGTCTAATTGCAGGCCGTGCTGTTGCAGAATCTGCGGAATAGTGGAATCGTGAATGACCTCTTTGTGAAACTCTTCATGAAAGGTGCCTACTTCCGCGCCGCCAAACACAAAATCGACCACGTGCGAAAAAGCGGTATGTGGAACATCGTGTAATAACCCAGCAATTTGCTCTTCAAGCGTGGCATTAAACTGGCGTAATAACAGGTAGACGCCAACACAATGTTCAAAACGGTTGGTGGTGAGATGGGCAAAGCGATAAAAACTGGCACCATATTGATTCACCCGTTTTAATCGTTGCATCGCGTCAGAGGCAATAATCTGCTCGATCACTGGGTCGGTGATGTCGAATGATCCATAGATACGATCTTGGTAAGTCATATGAAACCATATTGTAGCAATTTACCCCTCTCCTGCCTCCGGCAGGATCTCCCCTTGCAGGGGAGAATTTTGTTTAAAACTTCCAGGAGAAAGGAAATAGAAAGTAATCTACACATTTTTGATCTCCCCGTCCTGAAAGGATGGGGATGTCCTGAGCTTGTCGAAGGACAGGGGAAGGTTTCTCCGTTCTGCTCTACACAATACCTTTATGTCCTTGATCGCTAACTTGTTTTTTTAGAAAATTACGTTTTGATACAATCGATCTACCTAATCGTTTTTCCAATTTTTTTCGTGCCCCACCAGCAATGTCACCGCCGGCCCTGGCGTCACTCTTCAGTTTAGTTACTCCTTGCGATCTTTCGTTACGGTGAATTTCAGTAGTGGAGCGTTCTCCTAGCATGGTAAAAATTAACTCGAAGTCGTCCATGTGGTCACGAAGATTTTGTCGTTTTAATCCTTTCAATTTTTTGTATTGATTCGGAGTAACACCGAACGTTGCTTGAGAAATTTCAGCAGTGAGAATTTCATAGTCCTTTTGCTCTTGAGCACCCCGTTTTTGCCATTCATCTGTTAATTCTTCCCTAATCGCAATACCGCGTAGCCGTTTTTCAATCCATTCTGCACTGTAACCCTTCAGTTTATATAACGTGCGTGTTCGTTTAGTGGCTAATTCCGGATCTTCTATTTCTTGTATACGTTCATAACCCACCTTGGCCAACCAACGCTTAAACGGTTCAGCTTTGGGTGAAGGGACAGATTGGATGAGACGGAATATACCCTCTGTGTTCCAACAGTACATTTTTTGTTTACCCCCGACGGTGCCGACCTCCAACATAAGGGGTGGTACAAATTGTACCCCTCCTCTATCTGTCAGTTTTGCCAGTTCCTCATCTCTTGTTTTTAATCTTTTAAAATATTGAGCTGAATCATTTGAGTCCGTTAGTGCGGTAATAATATCGTTAATCACAAACCACCATTCATTATTATGGATCGTTTTTCTAACATGTTTACCCTTAAATAAAGCAATTTTAGTACTGCTGCCACTATCTAATTTTTTGTACATAAAAAGCGTCTTTAACTAATTATTTGGGACGCCTACTGGTATATATACCGTAAATTTTACTACCCGTCAATCTCTCATCTCCGTTCTGCTCGACACAATACGCTTCTGTCGAAGAGAAGGGTGTGGACGATGTCGGGGCAAGACACCGTCCACTTCCCCCTGATGAACGGTTTTTTTACGGCATGATCTTCTATCCGCCGCCGATGATGCCGAAGTTGGCCAGCG
>CAYZUI010000107.1:0-1853 GCA_964481945.1 uncultured Gammaproteobacteria bacterium | reverse complement strand
GCAAGGTGTACCACTGATTTATCAGGGTGCCATTCGTGCGGAGATGGGCGGAGTACGGTACCAAGGTCGACCGGACTTACTGGAAAAAGTCGGAGACTTCTATCGACCGATCGATATCAAAAATTCTAAGGAAATCAAACCAGCCCATTGGTTGCAACTCACTTTGTACGCGCTTATCCTGGAACATCTGCAAGGTGTCTTTCCGGAAGACTGTGCCATTATTAATAGTGAGCACGAACGCTTGTCGATCACGTTAACCGACAATCACAAAACAAAAACCTGGACAAAAATGAAGGAGATTCAACGGTTTAGGGAAGGGGACAAGCCGCCGCTAAAATTAGTCAGCAGCTGCAAACAAAACCCCTGGTTCAAAGAATGTGTACGCGAAGCCGAAGCGGCTGACGATATTGCCTTGATTTACAAATTAGACAGTCGTGCGATGACGGTACTCCGACAGCTCGATATCAAAACTGTCCACCAAGTGGCTACGGCCGATTTTAGTCGTCTCCCAAAAATTCCTCACATGAATACCGAAGGATTACATCGTGTCCAGCTCCAAGCCCAGTCACTGGTCAAAAACGATATCATTTGGTTGAAACATCCACAGATTCTTGATGCTCCATTGAAAATTTATTTCGACATTGAAGGCGACCCGCTCTTGCAAGTGCAGTACTTGTTTGGTTTTTGGATTGTAGACGGGAAACAACCTGGGCGATACATTTCATTCGTGGCCGAACGACCGGAAGATGAAGGGAAGATGTGGCAAGAATTTTTGAGTTGGCTGAAGACGTTGCCCCCGAATCACTACCGCGTCTACCATTTTGCCGATTACGAACGTTCCCGCACCTTAGGCCTGGCTAAACAATACGGTGGAGCAGAACTGGTTAAACCGTTCGTGGATCGGTTTATCGACTTGTCTGTCGTTGTTCAAGAATCAATCATTTTCCCCCTGTACTTTTACTCGATTAAGGATATTGCCAAATCAAGATTTCTGCAGTATAAATGGCGCCACCCCAAGGCCGGCGGGGCCCAGAGTATTTTCTGGTATGAGAAGTGGCTAGAGACAGGGGATCGAACAGTGTTACAAGACATCGTGAACTATAATGAAGATGATGTGGTGGCTACCGAATATCTGCATCACTGGCTTGACCAAAGCGCAAAAACGTGAAACCATACCACCGTTATGGCAACCTATGAGCCGGTGATTGGTCTAGAAGTCCATGTGCAACTCGCCACCACATCGAAGTTATTTTCGGGTGATGCCAATGCGGATGCACTGGAACCGAATGTCCATGTCAACCCCGTTTCAATGGGCCACCCTGGCACATTGCCGGTGCTCAACCAGGCCGCCGTGGATATGGCCATCAAGGCCGGAATTGCGTTGAATTGTAAAATATCCGAAGTCACGAAGTTTGATCGGAAACAGTATTTTTATCCCGATCTGCCCAAAGGCTACCAAATCTCACAGCACGATTTGCCACTGTGTCGTGATGGCTATCTGATGCTGTACGAGGATAATACAGAACCGGTGCGGGTTGGTATTGAACGGATTCATCTGGAGGAAGATGCTGCCAAAAATGTTCACACTGCTTCAGCTACCTTGGTGGATTACAATCGTTCCGGAGCGCCACTGATTGAAATTGTCACTAAACCAGAAATTAAATCACCAGAACAGGCCCGCTTATTTCTGCAGGAGCTCCAGATGATGGTGCGCTATTTAGGCATTTCAGACGCCGATATGGAGAAGGGCCACCTACGCATGGATGTGAACATTTCACTGCGCCCGGTTGACGATGAAGCCTTGTACCCGCGCACCGAAATTAAAAATATGAACTCCTTCCGGTCGGCCGAGC
>CAYZUI010000106.1:0-3170 GCA_964481945.1 uncultured Gammaproteobacteria bacterium | reverse complement strand
TTTTTGGACATACTCAATCCGCTTCTCCAGTTCAATTAATTTATAGGGCTTATCTTTATACACGCCGGAACCCATCCGATCGGCAATCCGCACCGCCATGACATCTTGGATATTTTCGATACCCACCCGTTGAATGAGTCGACGCACTCCGGCATCCGTGATCTCACCGATGTTGTAATAAAACATGTGATGCTTCACCAGATGCACCACTGTATTGCTATCGTCGTTGGCAAAGGCTAACCGCTTCATGATTTGCCGAGCTAATTTGGCACCAACATGTTCATGCTGATGGAAGGTAGCGTTTTTTCCCGAGCCTTGTTTGACTTGGGGTTTGCCAACGTCGTGAAGTAATGCGGCCAAGCGCACCCGCCAATCATCGGAAGGACAAAATTGTAAAGCGAACAGGTTGTGGGCAAAGACGGTATAGATGTGGTGCAAATTCTGTTCCACGCCTATGCCCTCTTCCAGTTCAGGAATAATCAAGGGCAGTAAACCAGTCACGTGCAATTGCCAAATAGCCAATAACGGATCATCGGTCTGCAACATCTTGACCAGCTCATCACGAATTCGTTCGGCAGAAACATGCTCGATTAATTTGGCCTGCTGGCGAATGGCGGTAAACGTTTTAAGTTCGATTTGAAAACGAAGTTGGCTGGAAAAACGAATGGCCCGCATCAAGCGCAGAGCATCTTCTTGAAAACGCTGGGTAGGATCACCCACCGCTCGAATGATGCCATGCTGCAGATCGTTCTGTCCGGAAAACTCATCAATCATGCGTTCACCATCGTAGGCGAGTGCATTCACGGTAAAATCGCGGCGGGCTAAATCCTCCTTGAGCGACACACCAAATTTGATCTGATCGGGATGACGGTGATCGGAATACGTGCCGTCGGCCCGATAGGTGGTCACTTCCACTTCCAGAGCACCGCTTCTGACGGTGACGGTACCAAAGGCATTCAAATATAACGATTTTGGGAAAACTTTTTGAATTTGTTCCGGCAGAGCATTGGTAGTGACATCCCAATCTTTTGGTTCCAATTGTAACAAGACATCACGTAAACAACCACCCACGACATAGGCCTCAAACCCAGCTTCACGCAGCCGGGTTAACACCTGTTGTACATCACTGGGCAACTTGATAGGATAAGGCATACCGATACCTTACACTACGCGTCCCGATAGTTCAACGGACCCGCCTACGCTCTACCGAGCTTCGGCGAGGCAAGTAGAACAGCAGGATTTGCTCTCGTAGTTCAATGGATAGAACACTAGCCTTCTAAGCTAGATATGCAGGTTCGATTCCTGCCGAGAGCACTGTTTAATGAATAAGTTCGCCTGCCCGCCGTAGCTTTAGCGAAGGCGGGATTCCTAGTCGGGGCACAGAAATTAGAGTATACTAATGTCATGCAAAAAAGTAATAATGGCTTTACCCTCATCGAACTCATCATCGTTATTGCCATTATCGCCATCATGGCGGTGGTGGTGTTTATTGCCTTACCGGAGTTTCTCGCCAAGGCCAGAGATGCCCAGCGTTTGGCCGATGCAAATCAAATTCAAGCTGCTCTTAGCCGCTATTTGTTAAAGGAAAGCAATTTTCCCAGCAACCGTGATAACGATGCCAGCGGGTGGGATTGCAACTATGATAGCAGTGATGCGGGAGGTTTTATTGCCGACCTGACCGATGAGGGATATATCACCACAATTTTTGATCCCAGTAGTAACATTAGCAGTTGTTACCTAGGCGGCATGCGCTATTACCGCTATAGCCCGGGCAGTTATAGCTGCGCTACAGCTAAAGGGTATTTTTATGTGTTAGAGATTGATGATATCGAAACCAGTACCGGTACGCATGAAGATAGCCCCGGGTTTTCCTGCACTGGTCGTGATTGGGGTACCGAAGCTGAATGGGTGACGGGTCAATTTCAGTATCCGACACTGTAACATTAAGCATACACCGACCGGCACATTTGCTGTATAGCAGCAGATGCGTAGTAGGGCTGGTCGTCTGGTGTGCGCACTTGCGCCAGAATTTTCTGACCGAGTTCAAGACGACGGTCAGGGCGTAATATGTATTCTGGCGTAATCACCGTATGAGCGCGTTGGTCTTTCCAGCGCTGATGATTTCTTTTCCATTCAACCCCTCTAGGTATGGCCAACACCGACCGAATGACAGGGAGATGTCGATCCAGTGTTGCTGGATCGCGTAAAGTACCAGATCGAGCCGAGCGACCACGGTCTCTTTGAACTAAAAATTTTTTCCAGAGCTCTGCTTCATCTGACAAAGTAGTGACGTCAATTCCAACCAGAGTCGGCTCACTACCAACTGGCTCCACTCTCAAGATCATGTCTATATGCTCATTGAGATCAACTCCGGCTCGGGCTCGAAATGGACGAAAGGGTGGAGCCATTCGACTACCGAGTCGGGCCGCCATGGTAAATGTCACACGCTCGGCTAACATACCTGATTTCATGAGCGTCTCTTCAACTTGTGACTTCTTGAGCGGTGCTACAGGTTGGCCAGAGGCTTGATCAAACTGTGCTGGAATTTCTGACCACGGCGTGCCCGCATCGGCGTGCCCTCTGGCTTGTTGCCAAATCTGTTCAGCTAATACTAAACGAGCCACAAACATCCGACGCATGACGGCACGATATTTGACATCTTCAACTAATTGTCGAGCGTGATTGGATTGTGAACGTTTCTGGCTATCTGGATTAAGTGTTGGTAGCATATCCCATTCCGCCGCGGCATCGAGATCACCTAATGTGAGCTTCACGACACCTGGAACATCCCGCCGACTCGGTAAATGTGGAAATTGGTTGGGATGTCGGCTGACAAATTCACCTTGACGACTCACATCTATTGGATAAGTTTGCCGTTCAAACGGAATGTACTCTGGTAAATCATAATCACTCACTGCTAACCAATCGCCGGATTGGATTGCTTCACTGTTAGTGGCAAACTGTTCTTGTAAACGGGCGCGCCGCTCACGCAGACCTCGAACGCGAGAATCTTTATTTTCGATCAGTCGAATAACATCATATGGCCCACGAATGATGTTAGGTTCAGAAGATTCCGGCATACGGTAGTATCTTAGCGGATCATTGCAAAAAGCGAAATGGTTTGTTAGAATCCATTGCGCTTCTAGAAGGCAGGGTAGCTTCAGCCGAAG
>CAYZUI010000105.1:0-15869 GCA_964481945.1 uncultured Gammaproteobacteria bacterium | reverse complement strand
AGAGCCGCATTGCAATGCGGCTCTACAATTTTTTATTTCACCACCTTCACTTTCATGGTTGTGCCAGTGACGGTATTGCTGGAGAGTTGTTGCTCCTCGCCACTGCCGTAGGCTGGTCGACGACCAATCTCTACACTGAAGGTAGCACCAACTTTCTTTTTACTAGCCCCTTTCCATTTCAAGGTCGTATGTTTTACATCTTTCACCTTCATGGAGTCTACCGCCTTATCATTCACATAGAGAATCAAACGGTCCCCTTTGGTAATCACCTTATCGGACACTTTCAATTTGAACGTTTTCCCAAAGGCGGTCGTGTATTGTGTTTTTGCCAAGATCAACGCTACTACTTCCTCGGGAGTTGATACAATCGTTGCTTCCGTGCTTGGTTCCACCGGTAGATCTTCAGCCAGTTGCATGACATAAATACGAGCCTGGTCGGTGGTATTTTGTGTACCAAACAACATCACTTTCTTTTTGACACCATTGTCTACGATGTTCTTGTTGGTGATACTGACCACTTCACGTTCATTGGCGCCACCACCCAAACCGTCTGGCAACAACTGGCTGATTTCTCCATCAGGATCAATACTATATACTCCTGTACCAACCTTTCCATTGCTGGTATAGAAAATAGTATACTGCCGATCACCGCCGAATGTTTGACTAAGACCCATCTTGTTGACAATGGTATCGTCCACATCTAATTGGACAATTTCTTCCCAGGTGGGATCTTCCGCAGCTAAATTGTAAGCAAAAATACTGGCACCGTTGGTCATATCTTGATTACCGACATACAACATATCTCCATTCACACCGACGGCTGGAAGATTCATATTTTGATTTTCTCCCTCACCAACCTCCTCCAAATACCCATCACCAATGGTGACTAATTCTACGCCGTCAAAGGACATCACTTCACCACTGGTAAAGGCCAAATAGATGATGCCATTGGCATCAGCTTGGCTGGCTTCCAACGGTACGCCGGTGGGCTGTCCGGGCAGGGCATTACCAACGGTGTCTGAATAATCGGTCCAAGTATCACCATCGTTCGAAACAGATATGAGACCATTGGCAAACATAGCGAGTGCTTGGTTATCGCCTGTACCGACAATACCGGCCGTGGGGTAACCACCAGAGCTATTCCCTGGATTTTCTGGCTCTTCACCTGGATCCTCACCCGGCTCATCTCCAGGAGGCGGCGGCAACGGATCATCAACCCCCACGCTGGCTGGCGAGACCGTGTTTGTATGCACAATCTCTGCCGTGGTTAAATCGGTTTGGCGGAAGATAAAATTACCCGCTTCACAACTGGCGGCAAAATAGGTTTGATCTTTAAAGACGATCATAGAATGGCGGCCAACTCGTTGACAGTTATAGTCAGAGAGTGGATTGGTCTCGGATACAGCCCAAGCCAGAGCAGTGTCGTCTTCGGCGGTCCATAACTCTACGCCAGAATCATTGGTGGTATAGCCAACGAATCCATCAACGCCCGGAATCACGCCAACGACTACTTCAGAATTAGCTCCACCATTGGCGGCTTCCAGGTGAGCTGCTTCGTACACTGCGGGATAAACGGTAGTTGATTCCGTTGTCTCCTCGTCAGCGGCCGCCACCATGACAGCCAGACCGATGGCTAACAGCGACGAGCCTATAAGATAGCGTTTATTTACCTTCATAAAGTTAAGGTAAGTAATTAAATATAAATTCAATCTAATCTATTTGTACAGTCAGCTCGTCACCCAAAATGATATTACGGGCTAGCAGTTGGGCATCACCTGTACCATAGCTCATGCGGCGGCCAATTTGTAGCTGAAAGGTATCACCACTGTCAAGTTTTTTCGCAGCCTTATAACGTAAAGTGACCACCCCTTTACCTTTGGCTGTTTTGGTGGCAACTTTTTCACCATCAACCCAGAGGGTGAACACATCTCCTTTACTTACTTTTTTCTTCGGTACGCGCACTTTTAACACGGAGCCCTCTGACAAATGCACATCAGCCTTTTTTTTGTTCTTGGCTGAAACGTGGGTGTCGGTAGGGGTGAAAGCAAAGTCGTCACCGAGGGTCAAAATAAATACTTTTGTTTCATCGTCACGATTCTGGGTAGAAAAGAGCATGACCTGGTAAGTCGTGCTGCCGACAGTAACATCGCGACGGATCACATCAACCACTTCAGTGTTATTTTCTGGATCGGTACCACCAAGACCAGCATCAATTAATTCTATGATGTTATCGTCCTGATCAACTGCAAAGATATTCACGCCCTCTACACCATTTGCCACAAACACGATCAAAAACTGATTGCTGCCAAAAGTTGGACTCAATTGCATTTTATTTACAATACGGTTATCACTATCAAACTGGGTCACTTCTACCCAAGTGGCAGAAGCAACATCGTATTTGTAGAGCGAAGCCCCTGTTTCACTACCGGCCATGGAATTACCAACATAGACGGTGTCATTAAACACTTCCACGCCAGCTAAACTGTTACCCAAGTCTTGACCTTCGTTCATGATAGTATAAGTTGTACCGTCAAACGAAGCGACTTCACCGGTAGAGAAGGCCAAATAGATTACCCCAGCACTGACAATTGATGCCTCAAACGGAACGCCGGTTGGTTGGTTCGTTGCCGTGGTGACATCACTCCAGGTGGTACCATCAAATGATGTAAAGCCACCATTAAAAAAGAAATAGAGTGTGTCATTAAGATCTGCCGTTGTGGGATAACCAGCTGCAGCGGCATTGCTATGCTGTATTTCAGCGCTGTCGATCCCAGTTAATTTGAAAATGTAGGCTCCGTCTTCGCAGGCCGCAGTAAAATACACCTCATCGTTAAAGACGTGTGTACCGTGACGACCCGGTTGATGACAGCTGTAATCCGTCAGTGGATTGGTGGTACTTTCGCTCCAGGTTGTGCCATACGCATCTGATGTCCACCATTCGACATCACCACCATCCGAAGAAGTAATGCCAACAAAACCATCGGTACCGGGATAATACATCATGACCGATTCAAAATTACTGCCTGGTAGAGTGGTGGAAGTCAGATTACCCACCTCGTAGAGCGAGCCGTAGACGGAAGCAGCTTGAGCGGAACGGCCAACCATGACCATCACCGTCATCAACAAAGTAGTGGCAGCGTAGGAAGAGATGCGTCTCATAATTTGATTTTAATAATCTTAGCTAGGGCCTAAGTATAGAGGAAAAATATTTTTCTGACTACCTTAGCCGTATGACGGCCATAGTAAATAGGTCGATGAAAGGCTTGAAAACCGGCCTGGGCAATGACCTGATCCAGCGGTAATTCCAGCAGGCGATTACCCATATTCCAGCTCGGCAGCGCTATCACCAGGCGGCCACCGGGTTTGAGTATTTTGGCTAAGCTGGGTAAGACTCGTTGATAAAAATCAGTTAATTCAGCGTGAATCGCTGTAAAGCGTTTTGGTTGAACTGGACCGAGATACCCCTCTGTCACAATAACATCAATCGACTGTTCGGGAAGAGATAATTTTAGAACATCAGTACAGATTAATTTCGGTATTGGTAATTTGGCCCAGGTTAAATTGGCCGCGGTGTCGTCAATGCATTTTTGGGAAATGTCGCTACCAATAACGTGTTGGAATCCCAAGGTTAAGGCTTCTTGGATGATGGTGCCGGATCCGCAAAATGGATCCAGTAGAGACATGCCATGGCATGTCTCTACGGATTGATGTGCACGATTCGTTCCAATATTCACCAGCATACGTGCCACCTTAGGCGGTAACATTCCAGAAAAAGCATCACGTTGTGGTCGGCCATAATCCCGTCGAGAAAATTCTTTATAATCCTGCACAGCAGTGGTTCGACCAATAACGGTTTTAGCTTGATACAGCACTACGACAAAATCAGTTTGGTCCTTCAGCAAATGTTCTTTGGTCACGATCACAGAGGATAACGTTGGTTCGTTACTGACCACCAACCGCACTGATCGGCCAGATTCTTTCAATTGTTTTTTCCAATGCATGCCAAGATCACGCAGTTTCTTGGCATACGCTGCTAGCTGGTTTGTGGTAACCGTGTGATCACCGGCATACACACTAAAACCAAACACTAGTTTATGGTCGGACGGAACGGATTTTAAAATGGACAGACAATCACTGATATCGTTTCCGATAACATCAGCCAATTTTACAGTGCCGCCCAAACGCTGAAGATCAACGGTACCAGGTAATTCAGCAATCTGTCCACCATCCCACGGTACACCCAATTCGAGGGCAGATAATTCCGGTGTGTTACCGAGAATAGCGAGTGGCATAGTACCAGTTCACAAATCGTTGTAATCCTTCCTGTAAACTTGTTTTAGGTTCGTAGTTGAGCAGGCGTCGGGCTTTAAGGATATCCGCTAAGGTATGATTCACATCACCACTTTGTGCAGGCAGTTGTTCAATAACTGCCGTTTTTCCGGTAACGTGTTCAAGTGTAGAAATGAATTCATTCAAACTGACAGCCTGGTGATTACCAAGATTAATGATTTCAAAATCAAACGAACGTTCGATGGCCGTCATAATTCCGGAAATAATGTCATCGATATAGGTATAATCACGACTGGTCGAACCATCACCAAATTTCTTGATGGGCTGTTGATGGAGAATCGCTTCCGTAAACAAATACGGTGCCATGTCGGGCCGACCACGTTCACCATACACGGTAAAGAATCTGAATATGGTCACAGGCAAGCCGGTGCGTACATGGTGCTCGTGCAAATACCGTTCGGCTTTTAATTTGCTGATGGCGTATGGTGAAATAGGATTTAAATTTATTAAATCTTCAGAGAAAGGTAGTGTTGCCGTATTGCCATACACTGCAGAAGTTGAACCGAAAATAAATTGTGTGACCCCATGGGTTGACGCTCTATCCACCAATTTTTTTGTCCCACCAAAATTGACCTCATCATACAACTGGGGTTGTTGTAAGGATGGACGGACACCGGCTCGCGCTCCTAAATGCACTACTTTGGTAATGTCATGTTTCTGAAAAATCTGCTCAAGAAATTTTTCATCACACACACTGCCTTGATAAAAACTGTGCTTGGGCAATTGGGCTAAGTTATATTGCTTGAATGCCGGATTATAGTAGTCGTTCAATTCATCAATATTCACTACCGAATAACCAGCCTGGCTCAAGGCTTGAATCAGGTGTGAACCAATAAAGCCGGCTCCACCAGTGACTAGGATTTCCGCCATAGCGACATCACTTTGGCCAACACCACTAGACCGCTGGCGATCATCATCAAGGCCCACGGTGCGAAGGCCCGATCCGGTGCTAAAATTTGATCTTCATAATATGGATCACCCAGCAGCGTGGTATCGCCTTGCAGCGCAAGATAAAAAGTCAATCCGGCAATCGCTACCAGTAAAATCGTCACCACCGTTAAACAGATATTAACGAAGTGAAAAGATGCGGTATTGGTCGTTTTCATAGATTTGAGGAAAGTGGGCTGGTTGCGCTTTTTGCCAAATATCATCGGCTTGGGAACCCTTCGGCATAATCAGATACGCCAAATTATACTGCAGTGCGTAGGGCTTGGCCTCGTCTAATTTTGGTTTGGCAATGATAGTATAGAATGCTTGAACACGCAAATACTCAGGGCTGGTTGGATCAGCAAAAACATTTTGGTACAAATTACTGTTGGCTTTAAATGATTTTAGATTACGGTGGTTCAAGTTGTACCAGGGGTAGGAGGTGATTGGACCATCATACCACTGTGGAGCAAAAATAATTTCACGATTGGCCGCGGCCATAATACCAACCAAAATGCCTTGGTCAGGTTGTTCATTTAACCACTGCAGTGCCGTCACAAATTCTGCATGCGGTTGGAAACGATGGCTCCAGCCATCAATATCGTCTTTCATATACACCACCGTATGTGCTAGTTGTGCTCCCCATATCAGCACAGCCACAATCAGCCACATTTGGCCAAGATACTTTTTGAGATAGACTAAACCGACAGCAGCGCAGAGCACAGTGGCAAACCACACATAGGCTATAAAGCGATCAGGTAGTAAGACAATGTCAAACCAGGAGAGATGTCCCAGGAAAAATGGCATGACCAGCCAACTAATCAGTAACCAGCGAGTTGAATGTTTGGAGAACTGACCAAAGAGCAAGCCAGTCACTGCCAATACCACCAAACCGTAACCTAAAAAAGTCGGATGATCATACCACGGGTGATCGTAACCAGAAAAATTACCACTCTGAAATAATTGTAGAGCTCCCTGGGGAGAGATCGGTAAAATGTCTGTAAACCACACGACTACGCCACCCAGGACACCAACCACGGACAAGGCTAGTCGCCATTTCCAATTCGGTATGTACCAGCCATAAAACCACACAGCTAAAGTCAGGCCAGCCACTCCAAAACTTAACGAATGGATATAGCCGAGTAATCCGGCCAACGGTAAGACTGCTAGCCACCACCAATACTGTTTGGTTGAAATGATATGGGTAATAATCAGTAAGAGCACGGCGATGAGCCAGTAACCAAACAAATTTTGTGGAGTTAAAATAAAAGCCCGTAACACGATCGGAGTCAAACTCGTTGCTAAACCAGTGAACAGAGCAACGCTGAATGAACGACTGATGTTCCAACCTACCCCCCACATGGTGATCGACAAACCAACCAAGACAAGAAGCATGATGGGCGGAACCAATTGGGCGGCTGTGGCACCAGATAATCGTACGACACCAGCCAAAAAATATTGCAAACCAGGATAAGTATCCTTTGTCCAACAGATATTAAAGTTATAACCAAGACCAGCGGTATGGCCATCACTGAACGTTCCAGTATCGGCTAGCGTTTGTGCGCCACACGACCAGCCGCCGGCATCAGGCGTTGTTAAAAACCAATCGTTCAATATAAATGGTATGGTCCCGATCAGTACGGCTTGCAACGCAATACTAATGAGGGCAACACTAACGACAATTTTTTTAGACATAATGCATTCGAACGAGATAATCAGTTACGCCAGCTGAAAACGTCCAACGTGGTTTCCAACCAATTTTCTTTGTGGCTACATTGGCACGCAAACACGATCGAATCACTTCACCTGATCGCACCGGCTGGTAAGCTGCCTGTGGTGCGTGGGGAAAGTGTTGATGAATTGTATCGAAAACCATTTGATCAGAAATTTCCTTACCTCTGCCAAGATTTATAGTGATACGGTTACCACGCCGTAACGCCAGCACATTAGCTCGTACAATATCGGCGCTATAGACATAGTCTCTGGTTTTTGAACCGTCACCAAAAATCATCACGGTTCGACCTTTGGCCAACTGTTCACAAAATATGGCTACCACACCAGCCTCGCCGTGCGGATCTTGTCTTGGGCCATAGACATTTGGGTAGCGAAAAATAACATAATTAAATCCATAGAGACGGCTATAGTACGCTACACACTCTTCACCCAGGAGTTTGGATAATCCATAGGGCGACACCGGTAGAGCCGGCTCTTGTTCGGTGGTGGGTCGATGCTGGGCATCGCCATAAATTGCCCCACCAGTGGAAGCAAAGATGATTTTTTTTATGCCGACTTCACTGCCAGCCAGCAATAGATTTATTGTTCCCTGCACATTGACGGCCATAGTTGGTAGCGGATTACGTACCGAGGCGATCACTTCAGCAATGGCCGCATGATGATTGATAACTTCTGGCTTATCTTTCTGCATGATGCGCCGCAGTGCAGTCAAATTGCGAATGTCGGCTTTATAGAATTTTGCTTTCGGATGTAGATGACGTTTAAATCCGTGCCAGAGGTTATCGACTACGCTCACTCGATGGCCAGAGCGGATATACTGATCAACGATATTTGAGCCAATGAAACCTGCCCCGCCGGTGACTAAAATTCTCATATCCGATTCAGAATACCACGACTTGCAAATCTCGACCATATGTGTAATAGTAAAGGCCGATTTATGATTGTCACTGCTGTTATTCCAGCCAGAAATGAGGCAAAACGTATTCGACCCGTTGTCGAACATACCTTGTCTTTCGTTGATCACGTCGTTGTGGTTGATGACGGTTCAAGCGATGGAACAATGGTTGCCGTCCAGAATATGGCTGACCCGAAAGTGCATTGTTTACGGCATGAAGTGAATTTGGGTAAAGGAGCTGCTTTAAAAACTGGTTGTGATGCCGCCGTTCTGTTGAAATCTGATGTCATTGTGTGTTTGGATGCTGATGGTCAACACAATCCAGCGAGTATTCCTTTATTTTTACGAACGTTGGCTGATCAACAAGTTGATGTGGTCTTTGGCATGCGACAATTTAACAACAAAATGCCTCTGACGATGTTGGTTGGTAATCGTTTATTATCACAATTCATTCATTGGTTGTTTCGCGTGATGGTGCATGACACTCAATCCGGCTTTCGCGCGTTCACCACGGTGGCCTACCAAAAATTACGTTGGCACAGCAGCGGCTATGAAGCCGAAACGGAAATGATCATTCGTACCGGAGAATATAAGTTAAAATACGCCGAAGTGGATATTGACACGATTTATTACGATAATTATAAAGGAACAACTGCCTTAGACGGCTTGCGGATTTTTTTCCATATTTTACGTTGGAAATTCATATGACCAATATTCAAATTGTTGCATCATTGTTCGGCTTAGTCATGATCTACCTGTCGTTTTTGCACTACAAACGGCGTGAATTTAATCGTTATCAATTTTTTATTTGGGAGTTGTTATGGGTTGGCTTTGTGGGTGTGACACTGTTACCAGATCGGTTTAACTATTTAACGGAACGACTAGGTATTGCTCGAGCATTCGATTTGTTTGCCATTATTGCTTTGGTGATAATTTTATTTCTGACATTTCACAACTATTTACTGATTACTCGTTTAGAAAAACGTTTGGAAGACCGCGTACATAATAACGCCCTTAATCAACTGCCCAAACCATAACTAGCTATGGCAAAACCACGCGCTCTCATCATCGGTATCACCGGACAAGACGGTTCCTACTTGGCGGAATTATTAATTGCTAAGGGATACGAAGTGCATGGGACGATTCGTCGAGCCAGCACATTCAATACCGGCCGGATTGATCATCTGTATCAGGATCCCCACGTGCATGGTGTGAATATGTTTTTGCATTATAGTGATTTAAGTGACGGTAGTAATCTGGCGCGGTTGATTCGCGAAATCAAGCCTGATGAAATTTACAACCTCGGGGCTCAAAGCCATGTGCGGGTGAGTTTTGATATCCCAGAATACACGGGAGAAGTCACTGGTTTGGGCACGCTCAAAGTATTAGATGCTATTCGTGATGCTGGTGATCAGATTAAATTTTATCAAGCTTCCAGTTCAGAAATGTTTGGTCTAGTCCAGGCCGTACCACAGCGGGAAGATACACCGTTTTATCCCCGGTCACCGTATGCAGTGGCTAAAGTGTATGCGTATTGGATTACAAGAAACTATCGAGAGGCTTACAAATTATTTGCTTGTAACGGCATCTTGTTTAACCACGAATCACCGCGCCGCGGTGAAACGTTTGTCACCAGAAAAATAACTCGAGCGTTAGCCAAGATCAAGTTAGGCATTGACGAGAAACTATACCTGGGTAATCTCGATGCTAAACGTGATTGGGGATATGCGCCAGATTATGTTGAAGCGATGTGGTTAATGATGCAACAAGCTGAAGCCGACGATTATGTAATAGCGACGAATGAAACCCATACAGTGCGTGAGTTTGTGGAAACGGCGGCACGCGAATTGGATATGCATATTGCCTGGCAGGGCCAGGGTGTAGATGAAAAAGGTTATGATAGTAAAACTGGGAAGGAAGTTGTGAACATTGATCCAAAATATTTTCGTCCCACTGAAGTGGATTTATTGATTGGGGACTACAGTAAGGCGAAACAAAAATTAAACTGGGAACCAAAGGTGAAGTTTCAGGAATTAGTGAAGATAATGGCTAAAGCGGATTATCAATACTTTGCTGATGGAAAAAAATAGCAAAATTTACGTGGCTGGCCATCGTGGCTTGGTCGGTGGGGCAATTACACGTCGGCTCCAAGCTGATGGGTATACCAATTTACTACAACGTACGCATGCACAACTTGATATCATGGATCAAGCCACGATGCGTGATTTTTTTCAAACAGAGCAGCCAGAGTATGTATTTATGGCTGCGGCCAAAGTGGGTGGTATTCAGGCCAATAACACGCAACGGGCCGATTTTATCTATCAAAATTTGCAAATCCAAAACAATGTCATCTATTCAGCCTATGAAGCGCAAGTAAAGAAATTGCTCTTTCTGGGCAGTAGTTGTATTTATCCAAAGTTATGTCCACAACCCATTAAAGAAGAGTATTTACTCACCGGTGTATTGGAGCAAACCAATGAACCATATGCCATTGCCAAAATTGCTGGAATTAAATTATGCGAAGCCCTCAATGCTCAATATAACACTAATTTTATCTCGGTGATGCCAACAAACCTGTATGGACCGGGAGATAATTTTGATTTACAAAACTCACATGTTTTGCCAGCCTTAATTCGGAAATTTTTGGAAGCGAAAAAAACTAATGCTCCGACAGTAACTGTGTGGGGAACTGGCACACCGCGCCGCGAGTTTTTATATGTCGATGATTTAGCCGATGCCGTGGTCTATTTGATGAATACGTATGATGGATCAGTCATTGTGAATATCGGTGTAGGCGAAGACGTCACTATTCGTGAACTGGCCGAATTGATTCAACAGATTGTCGGATATAAAGGGAAGCTAGTATTTGATCCAACTAAGCCAGACGGCACGCCGCGTAAATTATTAGATGTCAGTAGATTAAATTCCCTAGGCTGGAAAGCCAACGTGTCCTTAGCTGATGGTGTTCGGCGCACGGTGCAGTGGTATGAAGATTTCCATCGTCACACCGTCGTATAATCAAGTTCAGTTTATTGAACGTACCGTAACGAGTGTCCTTAGTCAGACCGGAGATTTTGTATTAGAGTACATTATTGTGGATGGGGGATCAACTGATGGTTCACTGGATGTGATTAAACGCTACGCCGCCCAAGATCAGCGAATCAACTGGCTGTCGGAACCAGATCACGGTCAGTCTGACGCTATTAATAAAGGGTTACATCTGGCTACAGGTGAAGTGGTGGCCTACCTCAATTCCGATGACATCTATTACCCGGGCGCATTACAGCGCGTTGTGGAAACATTCCAAAACACCTCGGTTAAGTGGGCTTATGGCCAATGCCGTGTCATCAATGAACAGGATGAAGAAACTAATCGATTCATTACTCTCTACAAAAACATCTTGTTACATCATTATCACTACAGACTATTATTGATAGTAAACTATATTTCTCAACCGGCCACCTTTTGGCGAAGACAATTGTTAGCCGAAATTGGGTACGTAAACGAAACCGAGCATCTCACGATGGATTACGATCTATGGTGTCGGTTCGGTCAGCGCTATCCAGCCATGCCGATTAAACAGTATTTAGCAGGATTTCGTTTATACACCACTTCAAAAAGTGGCCAGCGATATGTTCAGCAGTTTCAGCAAGAATATGCTGTGGCCAAGCGCTACACACACAGTTGGTTCATACTATGGTTACATAAGATCCATAGCACTATAGTTATTCTGATGTATAAAATAATTCGATGAAGCTCCTGATCGTCATTCCCTACTATGAACCAGCCTGGGCCTATGGTGGGCCACCGCGCTTGGTCAGCAGTATCGCCCGAGCCTTAGCCAAACGGCATCAAGTTACTGTTTTAACTACTGATGTTTTGGATGCCCAACAGCGAGCGAACCCGCCGCACGAAAATTTAGGTGGGGTAGAGGTGTATCGTTTCCCGACAATCAGTAATACTCTAGCGTGGAAAACGAAAATTATTATCCCTAAAGGTGTACGTACGGTGCTGGCTGACCAGGTACGTACCAGTGACTTTGTTTTTTTATCAGACTTCCGGCACTGGTTGAACGCCATGGCCGCGCCGTACATCTGGCGACAACACAAACCGTATAGTTTGGCAGCCTTTGGACAGATTCAAAAACCGCCTGATCTCAAATATTCACTGAAAGTACTCTTTGATCAGCTGTGGGGTAAGCGGTTAGTGCAACAAGCTAGTTTACTGATTGCCCAGACGGAACACGAAATCAATGATTACCAAACATTGGGTGGTAGTAAGCAACAAATCCATTTGATGCCACTGTTAGAAACTACGCCAACGGCTGATGAGCTGGCGCAGCGGGGAACGTTTCGAAAAAAATATGGCCTATCCGCTGATACGAAACTACTGTTGTTTGTCGGTCGGTTAAATAAACTAAAAGGCTTAGATGTGCTGTTGCAAAGTATTGCCAAAGTCAAAGCGAAATTGGTAATTGTGGGACGTGATGATGGTTATCAAAACAAAATGGACATATTAATCAAACAATTAGATATTACAGATAACGTAATTCAGACGGGCCCACTGTATGGTATGGACAATGCAGCATGTTATCTAGATGCTGATTATTTCGTGTTTACCCCGACCCATTACGAGGAGACTTCTCTAGCCACTGTACGGGCTTTAAGTTTTGGTCTCCCAGTGATCACCACACCACAAGCCGAGTTGCCCTGGTTGGATGAATATGGTGCCGGTTATACGGTAGAAAATAACGTAGCGAACCTCGTTGACAAATTGACCGAGATTTTGCCGAATGCTATACTACGCACCGAGTTAAGTGCCAATGCCCAGCGTTTATTCAGTGAGCACTATGAGCGTAGCCGGGTGATCGTTGAACTTGAACATGCCATCCAAACCGTTATTCCACACGTACAAAAATAAACGAGTCCTGATTACCGGAGGACTTGGTTTTATTGGCAGTAACTTAGCCATTCGTTTAGTCAGGCTTGGTGCCAAGGTCACGATTCTCGATTCCATGATCGATGATTATGGCGGTAATTTTTTTAATATTGCTCCAGTCAAACATAAACTAACGGTCAACATTTCAGACATGCGGGATAAATACGGCATTAATTATTTAGTGCGTGACCAAGACATTATTTTTAATCTAGCCGGTCAGTTGAGCCATATTGACAGCATGACTAATCCCTATTCCGATTTGGAAATTAACTGCACTGCACAATTATCTTTACTGGAGGCAGTGCGCCATCATAATCCGGAGGCGGTTGTGGTGTTATCATCCACCCGGCAAATTTATGGCAAGCCGCAATATTTACCAGTTGATGAAGCTCACCCGATTAGTCCAGTGGATGTGAATGGCATCAATACGGCGGCTGGGGAGTGGTATCACACCTTGTATCATAATGTGTATGGTCTTAAAACAGTTTCTCTCCGTTTAACGAACACTTTTGGTCCACGTCAACTGATGAAACATAACCGCCAAGGCTTCATTCCATTTTTTATTCGGTTATTGATTGAGGGTAAGACCATTCACATCTTTGGTGACGGCAAACAAGTGCGCGATATTAATGATGTTGATGATGTAGTGGCTGCCTTATTGCTATCTGGTATACATCCCAAAGCTATTGGTCAAGTATACAACTTAGGTGGTGAACCAATCAGTTTGTTGGATCTGACTAAATTGATGATTAAGGTCAATGGAAAGGGAAAATACACCTTAACACCTTTTCCGCCAGAAAAGAAACGGATTGATATTGGTGATTATTATGGTGACTATACCAAGATTAAGACTGAGCTGGGTTGGGAGCCACACGTAAAATTAGTTGATGCTATTCGTCGAACATTTGCGTATTATCGTAGATATCACCAACACTACTGGTAACCTATGTCGTTGTATACTTCTTACCCGAAAGACGAGTACACCTTGTTAAAAAAACCTATCCAGCAAGCCATCCAGCGAGTATTGGAGAGTGGTCTGTATGTGTTAGGCCCAGAAGTGTCTGCCTTTGAAAACGAGTTTGCGAAATATTGTGATTTAAAGTATTGCACCGGCGTAGGAAATGGTACCGAGGCCTTATTTTTAGCGTTAGTGGCGTTAGGAATTGGCCCCGGTGATGAAGTGATCACCACACCCATGACAGCCGCCTACACGGCTTTTGCCATTATCTATGCTGGTGCTACGCCAGTGTTTGTGGATGTGCATTCAGATACCTATGAAATTGACGAAACCAAAATTGAGTCGGCTATTACCAAGCGCACGAAAGCGATTATCCCTGTTCACTTGTTTGGTCAGCCCTGCAACATTCAAGCGATCACGCAGATTGCCAAACGACATCAGCTGAAAGTCATTGAAGATTGTTGCCAAGCCCACGGTGCTCAAGTAGGTAAACGTCGGGTAGGAACTTTTGGTGATGTCGCCTGCTACAGTTTTTACCCTACCAAAAACTTAGGTGGTATTGGTGACGGTGGAGCTATTCTAACGAACAATCGATCACTGGCCGATAAAATTCGCTTATTACATAATGGTCATCAAACCACCAAGTATTACCATACGGCCGTTGGATACAATACTCGTTTGGATGAGTTGCAAGCGGCTATCTTACGAGTGAAATTAGCTCACTTAGATCAGTTGATTGCTCAACGTCAGGCTGTAGCCGCATTATATGATGAGTTACTCGATGATCGAGTAGTAGTTAAACCGACGGTGACAAAAACCGTCCGCCATGTGTTTCATTTATATGTTATTCGTAGCCAGCACCGTGACGCTTTACAAAAACAGTTAGCTCAAGCTGGTGTGATGACACAAGTGCATTACCCTTGGCCGTTACATCAATTACCCGCTTTCAAATTTCTCAAAAAGAAATATAATCTGCCGGCGAGTGAACAGATGAGTCGAGAAGTATTATCTTTACCCATTTATCCCGGCTTAACCAAACCATCCATTAAAAAAATTACCGCCCTAATCAATTCATCTTCGTTATGAAATCTCCGTATGGTTCAGTGGAAGTACCACAGAGTACTTCACGGGTACTGCGTTGGTTGTTTCGACACTTTAATGTTTCGCGCAATGCCGTAGTTAGTACACTGATGCCAACCGGTGAAGCACTACTGGAACTCGGTAGCGGTGAAGGTCATTTTTGCGCAAAGCACTATCACGCATTTAAACGGGTAGTCGGTTTAGATCTATCATCAGATCGAGTACAACGGGCGGTGGAGCGGTATCGGGATACGCCGTGTACGTTTTTACAACAAGATTTAAATAAGCCATTACCATTTGCCGATCAATCGTTTGATGTGGTTGTGTCGATTGCCACGTTAGATTGGGTGTATGATCTCGCTGGCTGTCTCAAAGAAGTACACCGGGTGTTGAAGCCGACAGGAACAGTTATTCTCCAGGTCAATAACTTGGGTTACTTCGTCCGCCGCATTAAACTCCTGTTCGGAGTCTACCCGAATGCCTCTGTCTTTGTGAAATCAGCTTGGCCAATGATTGGTTGGGATGCCTCAATTTGTCACTATTTCACAAAAAAAGAGTTAAGTGAGTATCTTGCTCAATTAGGATTTACCGTGAAAAAAGTCACTGGCAGCGGCTTATTGTATAAACTTCGTAATTGGTGGCCAGCGTTACTGTGCGGTGATCTTATTCTGATCTGTCAGAAAAAAAACTAACAATAGTGCGTCAGGATCTGGTCTAATTCTTGCATGCGTTGGTTATAGGTATGATCACGCAACGTGCGCTGTTGGCCAGCCAGAGCGATTTGCTCCCGTTCTCCAGGGCGGACCAGATAATAGTTGACCTGATCAATTAATTCTAGCGTAGAGCCATAAGCTACAACTTCTTGATCAATAACAAATAAATCGTTGAGATTATCTTTCCAGTCAGTAATCAACAATGTGCCCAGACCAGTTGTTTCATACAAGCGCATATTGTTAGCATATTGTTCTGCCGCAGTACTATGGCGGT
>CAYZUI010000104.1:0-2780 GCA_964481945.1 uncultured Gammaproteobacteria bacterium | reverse complement strand
CATGAAACACCGCCAGCCGCCACAGCTTGGATGCTAGAAGATCCAATTGTGGTTCCGACAAAAATTAAATTTTTGGATCCTTTAGCTGCTACGGTTGATAATTTTTCGTACTGGTCTCCCCGGGTACTAGCTGTTAGAAACCGCGGTAAAGAACAACCACGGATTTTTGATCTTAGTCGTCAGCGTACCCAAGTATTAATTGGTGATTTAGATCACTTAGCTTACGATATTGAAGGTGGGCCCAGTGCTAGAGCAACCGAAGATTTACGCGATGCTTGCCAAACGGTCTATGATTGGCTCGAACAAAAAATGGTGTTCTATAATGAAGGTGATCCGAATGTTCTGGAACACTATAATTTTACTTGGGAAACACCCGACACAATTGCCCGACTATTTCAAGCACTAGATATTATTAAACGCTATCAGCCGGCTCTATTTGTTGAGATGATGGGCGTTAATACTTCGCCGCACGGTCAGGCCAACTCCGTATATTATGGCAGCTTCTTACATAAAGCGTTGTATAACACGACTCGATTATTGGAAAGTTTTCAAAAACAACCTGGTGATACAGGAGCATCCGTCATTGATCGATTTCGCCTGGGACGCATGATTGATGATTTATGTATCGCAGACAAACGCGTACGCACGTTTTCTGGGCGTATCTCCGAACAACATTTGACACACCTGTTACGACGTGGCGGTAAGGCATTACAAAAACTGCCCAAACGAGATCAGGGGGCAGTGGGGCAAATAGCGCAAATTATGATGGCTCCGTTGGCTGCCGAGGCCGGTGTTTATAAAGAACTCATGCAAATGCGAGAAGCGGCTCAAGAAGATTATGTTGCAGAATTACAAGACCTCACGGCCGATATTGCACTCAAACCATTACTGACGTTGGAATATATCGGAAGCTTACCGCGGTATGCCTTGCGGGATCCAAGAGTGCAGGTGCTACTGCAACCTATCTTTGGGCACCTCCTGGATGAACCCGAGCAATTTCAAGTTGCCTGCCGGGAACGTCATCCCGACGTCGTTACCGCTATCTATGATCAAATTGAACAGATTGGTGAAGCTGGTAACCTCCGGTTAATCGAAAGCGTGGTGCGCTCCCTCCAAACTATTGCCTCATTAGACGATACGGTGGTGACGACTGCTCGAACAACTGGCGATCGGGTAAGTTTTTCCGCCGAACGGAAAAGAATAGAAGTTGTACAATTTTTGGAAGCAGTCTTTAGAAATCGTGCGGTCTATCCATCATTTCCACAATTTTGGGATCAAAGCACCTGGGCTGATCAAAGTCATCGCTGGCTGAACTATTTCTTTTCTGGAAACTTACAAAAAGCGGTTCCGGCAGAGACTACTGAAGTTTCAAAAGCTGGTATCGCGTCGGATGGAGATCAGGAAACACAGTTTAGTCGTGATTCACGTGACGCAAGAGACAAAGAGATGCCACATACCCGTTTATTTTTTGATACACCCTATCTTAAAAGAATACCCGGGACAACCGGTAGCGAACAGCTTATTTATTTAGAAGGCGACCAACCGTTCTCCTGGCTGGGGCATGAAATACTCGCCAAAGATTTACCTCTAGTACATGCTATTGTTTTGGCAGTTAGTACCCATGACTTTTCGAAGGGCGCCGACTTTTTTAAAGAATGGAGGAGACGAGATAAAGTGGGAGTAAATCAGTTACTCAGACTAATTCAAATAGGTGACCCAATCCGGATGATCGATATTTTGCTCAAGTTTTTTCCCAGTGGTATACACTGTATTGATCCCATATTTGAACCATTGATTGCTAGGCTACCTGAGAATCAAAAGGTTGCTGTATTGAAAAAGTTGGCCACTGGTGGCTCTCGTAGACATAATGTACTGCTGACAGATTTCCAACTATCGCTGGCTGCAGAATTGTCTGCGGCCCAAGGTTTTGGTGTAGGTGAAGTCTGGCCTGCTCAATCTGCCCTCCGGAAAGATTGCGAAGTAGACGACGTGATCAGAGCCGTACGGCGTAATCCGGATAAGGTGATAAGACACTTTGGAACTGAATTACTAGCAGTCCGTTATGGGCAGGATGGTAAAAAAACAGTATCTACTGAAGACAAGATGAGTATTATCACTGTCCTGGCGGAATATCCTAGTGGCCGTGAATTGCTCCTATTACGGGCGACTGATGTTGCCCACCGTGTTGGGTCAAAACAGCCAGTCTATGATTTTATCAAGAGAATGGTTGCCGCGCATGGCGATGAATTAATCGATCAACTCGGAATGAACCCAGAGCGACCACAAGGGCCCATAGAAGAAGCTGCTTTTGTGGCGACTGTTCTGGCCTATCTCTATCGTTATCCACCCTTACGGCCTACGCCACCCGATCACTTTGGGGACGCACCAATGCACTATCCCCAGTGGCAACGTGATCTGATAAATAATGTTGGACCACACCGAATAATGCAGGCTATGCTTGAATTACCAGGTGGGCCGGTTGAATTGGACTCGCAATTTGAAGCGCTGCTTGAATTAGTCCCACCGAATGAACGTGCAGCTGCGTTACAGCTAATCAAAGATTATGATGATGCAGAGGCTATCCCCGCCGACCTGGCAATTTCGGCTATGGCTATGTTACCGGAAGGACAGTACTGGACACGCTTTAGTGGCATAAGAACGAGAGGCCCAAAGGCGCTGATTGATTGGTATGATTATTCACCATTTAATGGTGGTAACAACGCTATGTCTGAAGACCGGTGGCTTGAAGCACATGCGTATATGATGCATGAGGCAGTGCT
>CAYZUI010000103.1:0-2948 GCA_964481945.1 uncultured Gammaproteobacteria bacterium | reverse complement strand
CGCCAGCTGCCCCAACAAACTGACCAAAATAATCTTGAACGGCTAATCCAGTGATACGCGTACCCTGGCTGACACTACCCGAACTATATTGGGCTGATTGGCCGTAGAAGACATACACGGCACCAGTATCGTTGGCGCTGTAAAATCCGCAGGCGATCAGGAAATCTTCATAGCCATCACCATTCATATCTCCCAGAGCCGTGGCTTCGTAGCCAAGGTAATCATTTTCGGTTTCACCGGTAAAACGCACAAATTGGCTGGCGGTACTCGGATTACTAATCACGGTAGCGCTGCCATACACCAAATACATCGCACCGGCATCTGTGGCTGGGGTATCAATCCCATCACCACCAATAATGGCGTCATCATAGCCATCGCCATTCACATCACCAACTGGCACAGTCGTATTGCCAAGATGATCACCGGCGACGTCGCCATAAATAACCGAAGAGACGCTAGCGAACGTGGTTGAAGTGTAGGCGACTGCCTGACCATAGATGACATACACAGCACCGGCGTTAGCCATATTCCCATCATTAAATGGAGCGCCAATCATGATGTCGTCATAACCATCACCATTCAAATCACCGACCATAGCACCATCATAACCAATAAATTCACTGGCGGTAGACCCAACAAATTGTATAGCTGTACTTAAACTTCCACCTGGTAGGTGTTCAGACTGCCCATACACTAAATAAGCCGCTCCGCCATAGGTAGCGCCATCACTATTTTGAAATGCCGTGATCAATACATCATCATAGCCATCGCCATTCACATCACCCGCGGAGACTTCCATCCCTGCCCAATCATATAGGGCTTCACCAGTGTACGTGGCATCAGCGGCATCGGTAATACTGGCTGCCGAAACCGACGTAGTGCTGCCGTAGATGATGTGGACAACACCATTTTGCGAGCCATTCACCGCTTCTCCATATGTTCCAATAAGGAGATCGTCGTAGCCGTCGCCGTTGAGATCTCCCGTTTTGATTTGTCGAGCAAAATTATCGCCAGCGGTCACTCCGGAAATCTGTATTAAACTCGAAGCCGATACAGCCGCTTGAGCTGCAACAGGTAAAATGACTAGGCTAGCACTCACCACAAATTTTATCATCACAGTGAAGTGTAGCACTTGCCAAGCTGATTGAAAACCTGTACGCTACCGTCCTATGCATCGAATTTTTGTCGGACTGAAACTACCCGATACCCTCCACCAAACCATGGCGGCCTGGCGAATGCAACATGCCGATTGGCCAGTGCGCTGGATGCGCGCCACCGATTTACATTTAACCATTGTGCCACCCTGGGAGGTGGATTCTGTCCAAACTGCGGTGAATGCTTTTTATAGTTTAAACGGTTTTTTTCAACCGCAAACCGTGCGCTTTAATACGATTCATTTTGTACCAGATGATGCCCCAAGAATGGTCTGGACCGAAGGCCAACCTACTCCAGAATTGAACGACATGAAACAACGTTTACATAGCGTATTTGCCCAGCCGGCTGAAGCACAGGCCTTTCGACCACATATTACCTTGGCACGGTGTTGGGCTGATCAAGTGCAAGTGATCAAACAATATACTGAGACAGTTGATTGGACAACGACCTGTACCGCGTTAGTGCTGTACGAATCTAAACGCGACCAGTTTGGTTCCCGCTATAAGGAATTGGCAGTGGTGACGGCGTAAGGCTATTTAATCTCCTTATGTGGAGTGTGTTTGCTGCAGTGTGGGCAATGCTTGCTTAACTCAAGCTTGCCGGCCTGATGCAGTTTCTTTTTATTCTTTTGGGTGTAGTAGTTCACCTTCTTACAGACGGTGCACTCCAGTTTTGTGAGACGTTCTTGTGACATACCGAATTAAAATTATTATATGAGCCGGGAACAGGAATTGAACCTGCGACCAATAGTTTACAAAACTACTGCTCTACCGCTGAGCTATCCCGGCAGGCGACATAAAAGCCATGCCAAGTATGAGCGGCGAAACTCTGACTGATCCCCTTGATGAACAAGACAATCAAGCCAAACAAGCTCATAGCGGATAGCACAGCTAGACCTAACGCTAGCCAAGCTTGGCTAGTATACGCAACTAGTGAAAAAATGGCAACTGGCAAACCAATTAAGGCTAAGCAAACCAGTGTGACCAACGTGGCCGCTAACTGCCAACCTACAATACTGGCATAGGCCGTCAGCGTTTGCAGCCAGTGTTGCTTGAACAAGCCATACGCTGCGCTAAAACTTTGTCCGATGCGATACTGTTGCACCACAATACCTTGAATGGTGAAACTAAATATCGTCCCTACCACCCAACCGATGGGCAAGGCTAAAATCACAAGCAAGAAAATTGCTGGAATAACAATAATGAGCCCAATCAAGGTCAGCGCCAGAATAATTAAACTTATCATCACTAGGGCGGTCGCCAGACCAATGATTACCGAAAAGATTAAGGAAGTGCCCAATACGCGCCAAAATGTTTGTGTCCCGGCCTGACACAATGCCCAAAACCGGACGGGTTGCCCCTGCTTCGCCAACATCGCACCGTGATAGATTCCCCCCACAGCGATGTAATGAAATACCCAAGCCATGATCCCAAACAACAATACACAAATTCCAAACAACAATACTAATAACCAATACTGTTCCAGTAGATCGCTGACGCCGTCTATGATACTAGCGGTTTGGTAGTCACTAGTATCTACAGGTGATACAAAATTACTTCCCACATTAACAACTGCGGTATTACACCCGCCCATTATTACCATGCCCAACCACCACATGGCTTTATGTCGCCACGTAGCCTGCCAAGCTGCTTTCAGTATGTTGCCGTATTCCATATATATGGTAGTATGACCGTCGACTTTAAAAAAAGTCAATACGAGACGCGATACAGACACGGGCAGGTGGCGGAGCGGTCAAACGCACTTGACTGTAAATCAAGCAGCCTCAGGCTTTC
>CAYZUI010000102.1:0-5552 GCA_964481945.1 uncultured Gammaproteobacteria bacterium | reverse complement strand
GACCGGAGGAGTAAACGAGACGGACTTGAAACCTGTTTAGATTTCCTATATACTCCCCTCATGAGGCTGCCGACGGATGCGGAGATTGTGGCCCTGTATCAACGGTATCACACCCCTCCACACATCCAAGACCACCTGCGGCTAGTGGCAGCCATTGCCTGTGAATTAGCTCGCTACCATCAGACCAAGCTTGGTCTTGTGGAGGCGGCTGCCAAATTACATGATCTGGTGCGCATCCCAGAGCAGTGGCCATATCTGCCCAAGTCTATCGTCACGCCGCAACCCCACGCGGAAATTAATTACCAGGTATTGGTGAACGATTTCCCAGACGTTGCGGCAGTGATTCGCCCTCATAGCCTAATGACCATCCTGCGAGCCGACCCGTTTCCATCGGTCGAGGCCAAACTCGTCTATTACGCCGATAAACGAGCCAACAATTCCACGCTGGTCACCCTGCAGCAACGGCTCGACTTAGGCAATGAACGATGGCGAGTAACCCCAGAGCAAGATCGTCGGACTGAATTGCTCGCAGTCCTCCTCAAACTAGAACAAGACATATTTCGTCCTATTCCCTATGCACCAACCAACCTCCAAACCCACGTCACGCAAGCCGCTCCGCCGCACTAAACAAAAAAGTGTTGGTGCGGTTATTTTGAATGCGGACAACCAAGTATTGATTATGTATTCCGCCAAGAATCGTTACTGGGAGTTTCCCAAAGGCAAGGTAGAGCCAGGCGAAAAAGAATTAGATACCTTGAAGCGAGAGATGTTTGAGGAAACCGGCATTCAACGGTTCCGGCTTCATCCCCAGTTTCGCGAGTTTTTGTATTATCGTTTTCGAGTACACGATTTATTAATTCAAAAAGTAGTTGTGTACTATTTATTCAAAACCGGTGCCGAAGTGAAATTGTCTGATGAACACAAAGCCTATAAATGGGTGGAAATCGACAAGGTGCCACACTACTTGAAACACAGTAATCAACGTGACTTAATGAAACGGGTGAAACTATTTTTGGCCAAGCATCCCTTATGATCACTCGCTACGAAACTGGTCTACCGGCACCCACCGACTGGATGCAACAATATCCGGAACTGCACCCAGTGGTCGCCAGCCTATTGTATCGGGCGCAGCTGCGTGAACCCGAGGCGATTGAGCGCTTCCTGCATCCGAACTATGAGCGTGATCAACATGATCCGTGGTTGTTTACCGATATGAAGAAAGTCGTCACGCGATTGATCAAAGCCCGTGATGTCGGCGAATCAGTGCTTGTCTATGGTGATTATGATGCCGATGGGGTGTGTTCCGGCGTGTTACTGTATACAGCCTTACAGCAGATTGGTGTCGCCAAATTACAGTTGTATTTGCCGCACCGGGATACCGAAGGCTATGGTTTGAATATGGCTGCCGTCGAGCGGTTTCATACCGAAGGCGTGAATCTCATTATAACAGTGGATTGCGGTATTTCCAATGCCGTCGAAGTAGCGCGAGCGGCTGATTTAGGAATGGATGTCATCGTGACGGATCACCATGTCGAGCCGCCCGTCCTACCAGAACGCGCTTTTGCCATCATCAATCCACAGGTGAAACGTTGCGGCTATCCCTGGCCAATGCTAGCCGGTGTGGGCGTGGCCTTTAAGGTGGTACAAGCGCTGCGGCGGGAACTGAAGTTAGATGAAGGGTTTGAAAAATGGCTGCTCGATTTAGTAGCGATCAGTACGATTACGGATTGCATGCCCTTACAAGATGAAAACCGTACCTTGGTGAAATACGGTCTGGTGGTGTTAAATAAAACGAAACGGCTCGGCTTACAGCAACTGATTGAAGCCACGCACAAACCTGGTACCGCTGTGACGCCCAATACCATCGGATATCGGATTGGGCCGTGGATTAACGCCGCTGGTCGGATGGATCACGCCAACGCGGCCGTGAAACTGTTATTAGCCGAAACACCAGTCGAAGCCCAGCAGTATGTGGAGAAGCTTGGTCAAACCAACACGTTGCGCCAAACCGAAACGGAGACAATGTTTCAAGCGGCCAAGCTGCAAGCCGAAACCCAACTGGAACAGCCGGTGTTATTTACCTATGGTGAGAACTGGCCACTTGGTTTAGTGGGCCTTGTGGCCGGTAAGTTAGTGAGCGCCTTCCACAAACCAGCTTTTGTCATGACCACCAATCAAGGTCAGATTTTTGGCTCAGGTCGCAGCGTTATGGGTGTTAACCTCATTAAAACTTTACAACAAATTGATCAGTGTTTTTCTCGCTATGGCGGACATGCCATGGCCTGCGGTTTTACCTTAGCCGATACCGTATCTCGGGAGCAGTTTGCCGAAACGTTTCAGCAAGCGGTTCGTACACAGATTGAAGCATTACCTACTGAACATATCATTCCACTGGCGGCTGAACTCACATTAACCGATATCACATGGTCATTGGTGGAGCAGCTCGATGCCATGCAACCCTGGGGCGAAGGGAATCCTGAACCATTATTTGGTTTACGCAATGTATTGGTGAAAGATTTTCAAACGGTGGGCAGCACCAGTAAGCACTTACGGTTGGTGTTCGGTGACGAAGCTCATTCTATCAAAGCCATCGCCTTTGGATTTGGCGGCAAGGCCGACACGTTGCAACTAGGTGATACGGTATCATTGGTTGGCCGAATTGGAGTGAATGAGTGGAATGGTCACAAAGATTTGCAATTC
Source organism: uncultured Gammaproteobacteria bacterium (assembly GCA_964481945.1). Taxonomy (GTDB): domain Bacteria; phylum Patescibacteriota; class Patescibacteriia; order UBA9570; family UBA9570; genus UBA9570. The sequence continues at coordinate 2,852 of CAYZUI010000102.1, read as the reverse complement.
ATGGTGGAAGATTGGCTATGAGGCAACGTTGGTTTTTTAACCTGTATGTTTTTATCGGCGGAGCGGCGGTGATGCTGCTTGAATTTGCCGCTTCACGCTTGTTGGCGCCCTACTTTGGCACATCCATTTTTGTATGGGGGAATATTATTGGCGCCATTCTCATTGCCTTGTCGATTGGCTATCTCATTGGTGGAAAATTAGCCGATCGTAAGCCTGATATCACGGTGATTAGTCGGGCCGTACTGGTGGCCTGTGTGTTAGTGAGTTTAATTCCGGTACTGCTGCACTGGTTAGTGGTTCCATTGAGTACCATTCAAACCGTGTTTAGCGCGCGCATTGGGTTTAGCATTATTGGTTCGTTCATCGCCATCGTTGGTTTATTTGCGCTGCCAGTGGTGTTATTGGGCATGATCAGTCCGTTCCTCATTCGGATCGCCACGTCTGATGTGAAATCGGCTGGAACCGTGGCCGGCGGCCTGTATGCCTGGTCAACCATTGGCAGTATTGTGGGTACCTTTGCCGGGGCCTTTTTTGTGGTGCCATGGCTGGGCAGCCGCGAGACGATCTTTATTTCCGCCATATTACTGGGCGTGATGGGCAGCATTGGTGTGAAACGCTATTATTCTTTTGCCGTGTTGATTATACCGATTGTGTTCTATGCGTGGTTTTATCAGCAGCCATTGCGAGCCGATGCCGTGGTGATTGAGGAAGGTGAAACGCTGTATCAATATTATGCGGTGACGGATGAGACAGATCGTTTATTGCTGCAATACAACGAAGGGTTGGGCACGCAATCGTTTTACATGAAACACGGTGTGACCACTGGTAGCTATTATGATTATGTCTCCGCAGCGCCGGCTCTACTTGATCGACCAACTGGTGGTAACGCCGTTGTGCTTGGCTTAGCTGGTGGCACATTGACGCGCCAGCTCACCACCTACTATCCCAACTGGACGGTAACGGGTGTAGAACTCGATGGCCAGATTGTGGATGTGGCTAAGCGGCATTTTCATCTGGCTGAGCAACCCATCACTATTGTGGTAGATGATGGGAGAAATTTTATGCAAGCCACTGATGCACAATTTGATCTGATCTTTATCGACGTGTTTACCAATGAATACTATATCCCGTGGCATATGACAACCCTGGAGTTTATGGAAACATTAGCGGCGCATCAACCGGCCGATGGCATGATCGCGTTAAATATCGGTAGCGCTGGGGAAGATACCTATTTGTTCAAAGCGATGTTAAATACTCTGCAAGCCGTCTATCCGTATGTCTACCTGCAACTGGTGCCCGACTCGATTAATTATGCGGTGTTTGCCAGTAAGCAACCGTTGTCTATCCCAGCGAAACAGTATGAACCTGATTACACCGTGCCGGTGCTGACGGATAATCGAGCGCCGGTTGAGCTCTATACCGAACAGATGGTGTGGCAGTATATTTTAGATCTATGAAGAGCGTCACTTTTTTTACAGATGGGGGAGCGCGCGGTAATCCTGGTCCAGCTGGATCGGGTGCCTATAGTCCCGAATTAGGTGAGTTCAAACGCTATTTAGGTGTAGCCACCAATAACCAGGCGGAATACACCGCCATCGTTATGGCGTTAGAAGCGGCTTATCATTATCAGCAACAACATCCTCAACTCCAGGAGGTAAACATGTTTATGGATTCAGAATTAGCTGTGCGGCAACTGAACCGAGTGTACAAAGTAAAAAATCCTGAACTCCAGAAATTATTCGTCAAAGTGTGGAATCTGACCACCAAATTCAAAAAAGTCACCTTTACCCATGTGCGGCGGGCACAGAATAAGGAGGCGGATCGATTGGTCAATGAGGCGATTGATTCTGCCATAGCATCTTAACCCTTACCCCTCTCTAACTCTCCCCTTGCAGGGGAGAGTAATTTTTTTTGTATTTTTTGTAATACATTATCCATGTGAGTTTGAATCTCGTCATTGGTGAATCGCAAAACAGTATAACCATGTCTATTTAATAAATCAGTTCGCAGTTGATCATGGATTTGTTGCTGTCCATGAATAGGCCCATCTACTTCAATCACTAATTTATGTGCAGAACAATAAAAATCCACAATAAATTGATACAGCGGGTATTGCCTACGAAATTTATATCCTAACTTATTATTACGTAAATGGAACCACAGTACCTGTTCTGATGGCGTTTGAGTATTACGCATTTTCCTAGCAATAGTCTGCAGGGTATGCTGTAATTTGACCTCCTGATGTGTCGGTTGAGCTATATACATAATCTTGCTATCACAACCTTTAGCAAGACTACTATTATTTTGCAAGATTTATTATTTCCTTCCCCTGCAAGGGGAAGGTTAGGATGGGGTAAAAAGGTGTAATAAGGAACAGATAACAGATAGGGTAAAGTTGTTGACATAATGCCTAGATTCTGTCATTCTAGCCCTACCCAAGTGGACTAGATGGCTGCTTTATACCATCTGGTATAGGGAGGAAAGTCCGAACATTTACCCGCCGAAGCGTAAGCGAAGGTGGGACAGGTAGTGGGTAACGCCCACCCAGTGTGAACTGCGAGGTGCGAACAGTGATGCCCGGACCGAAAGGAATGGGGCCCCAAATTCAAGTGAGTTTGGGGTATACCCGCCGAAGCTTTAGCGAAGGCGGGAGTGAAACAGCTAAATCCTTACTCGAATGCAAGAGCAAATATCGTCTGGCACGCATATGCGCCAAACGAAGGTAGCTCGCTTAGATAGATAGCCATCCTCGACAGAATTCGGCTTACCGGTCCACTTGGGGCCCTGCGGGGCAAAATTATTAGCGTGTACGGATGAATACAAGTTTGAAACGGGTTGAGTTGATTATTGCT
>CAYZUI010000101.1:0-1726 GCA_964481945.1 uncultured Gammaproteobacteria bacterium | reverse complement strand
AGTAGAGACGCATTGCAATGCGTCTCTACTTTTATATTGTTTGTTATCTGGCCAGCGCTCGCATCGCCGTCAGTTGGACAAAACTGTACACCGTATCGCTCTCACTCCAGGCAAACGCTCCCGAATCTAGTTGTAATGATCGCACTAACTGTTTCAGCTCGATTGCAAACTCATCATCACCTAAAAAACTAGCAAGATCTGCGAGCTGCGCGTAGATAGAAATATCTTGATAAGGGGATGACGGCTCACCCGCCACTGTGTACTGCCCTCGTACTTCACCGGTTGTGTCATACTCGCTTTTGAGAAAATCCAAGGTCTGTTGTGCCAGTTCAGTATATCCGGCTTCGGCCAGGTGATTGGCGATAAACAGTTGATGAATCGTATCCACCTCGTCTTGGTCTGCAAAAATCGCTTTGGTAATGTTGTACCGTTCGCGGTATAACCCATTGCCCAAAGCGGCTTGTTCAACCAAATCATAATGCCTGGTGATTACTACAGACCAAAACGTATCATAGACTGATAAACGTTGCCAGGCCGGAAAGTCAAAGTACGAAATCCAGGCTATTTTGTCCGTACCGCTTTCACCATTGTTCCACCACACTGCATTACTCATGATATCGTCACGAAAAGCATAACGCTTCAACCCTCGGGCACTGGCTTTGGCCCGTTTCAAATACTGTTGCGTCCCCCACTGGTCGTAGGCTTGGAGATATCCATCAATAATGCGCAGGTCATCAATGGTGGCATTGGACGATGAAATTTTTCCGAGATTCTTTCCTAAGCGCCAGCGGTATAAATTGTATTTTTTTGTTCTCAACTGCTGATGGGCAAAATTAGCTTGCTTGGCAAAAAACTTCGGTTTATTTGCCAGTACCGCATATTCCATCGCCAATCCAGTTGATTCGGCCAACATCTGGTGATTCACGCCATATTGCTTACTACTGTCGTAGGTTTCTTCCAAATTCGAATAAATCCCGCCACTGGGATGCAGCAATTGAGTCTGTAAAAATAGCAATGCTAAGGCTAACATCATACATTCACTTTACCATGGTGATACCGCTAGCACCAATTTTTATGTTATTCTGTGCCTATGGCTTCAGAACCAATTATGGAACCACTGGCCGTCGTACTGCCAGATCAAGAAATTCCCGACCCTCTGGATCTACCATGGGCAGATTTGTTGCCTGGTTCAATTGAAGAACTTAGCGCTGCAACAGATGATGCTCTGGCTGCCGTTGATTCAGATTTAGCACGCTGGATGACAATGGAGGAGCATCATCGTGGAGACAAAATGCGTAGAGGTGTGGACGAAGAAGAGTTGGGTGAACTGGTAGCTTCACCTTCATATGAATTGTGGTTAGCATTAACTGATGAATTAGAGAATCGATTGCTTGATGTAGAAGGTGTGTTGAGTACTCAATTACTTAGGTTAATTCGTATGCCAGAAGATCAGTTTGCTGAAAGTGGGGCACCGCAGGCCATTGAGCTATTGGAGCTGGGAGCGCCTATTGCGGAACGAATGTACCCCCTCATTGATCACATTGCACGTCTACGACCAGGTGGCACGAGAGACAAAGTGTTAAAATCACTATTTGAGGGAGAGAGTAATGGCCGGAGTGTCGTGCAGGGCGAAACTGGAATACGTCTTACCTTGCTGGGCGCCATGCACGTGTTAGCTGGCCGGGTGGAACGTTTGGCCGTTGCGCACGATCATGAAACACCGCCA
>CAYZUI010000100.1:0-8106 GCA_964481945.1 uncultured Gammaproteobacteria bacterium | reverse complement strand
ATTGGCACCACAACTTTTTTACCATGGACGTACCAATAGGCACCTTTACTACCACGTGTGACAATGAGTTGTGGTAATGTGCGGAGGAGTTTCGGTACGGTGCTCTGCAACTTTTTTAAGACTAAATCTAACTCGTAGTCGTTGACGATTAGGCAATGGGCTCCACCTAACAAAGTAGTGAGTTGTTTACCAGTTAACCAAACCAGTTGCTGACCAGGATCAACAATATAGCGTACCCGTTGTTGAGTATACAGCTTGGCCAACGTTAACATATCAACCAAGTTACCGGCTCCCAAAATACCGACACTACCTGGTGTGATGGCTTGTTTGACTCGTCGTTTCACTGTGGCGTCAGCCAGGGCGCTATGTTTCATGGCACCAAAATGAAAACCGGCAATCTGATTATCAGATAAATCGGTGATGATGTGAGCCGTGGCGCAGACGTCAGATTGCACAGTACGAATGGTCCGGGTGTGAATGTGGTGACGGTTCATCCACTGGCGATACTCGGCAAAATCTGTACCAACCTGACTCACCACTCGTGGTCGCTGTTTCAACAAACTTAAGGTATAGGCAATGTTCCCGGCCGTGCCGCCAAATTCCACCGATAATTTTTCTAATCCGAAACTAACGTTCAGCTTATGGATTTTATCCGGTAAAATATGATCAACAAACTTTCCGGGGAAATCCATGATCCGGTCATAGGCGACAGACCCTGAAACAAGTACCGACATGTTACCGCAGTTTCCGATTGACCGCCTGCTTCAACGCAGCGACCCGGTTGGTTTGCTCCCACGGCAAATGCAAATCGTTGCGACCAAAGTGACCGTAGGCAGCCGTTTGGCGATAGATGGGACGCCGCAAATTCAACGCTTGAATGATCATACCGGGACGAAGATCAAACACTTGTTGCACTGCCTTCGCTAATATAGCATCAGATACCTTACCGGTACTGAAGGTATCTACTCGCACCGACAATGGTTCAGCCATACCGATAGCGTAAGCTACTTGCACTTCGGCTCGCGTGGCTAATTTGGCCGCCACAATGTTCTTGGCTATCCACCGCGCAGCATAACAACCGGTCCGATCCACTTTACTGGGATCTTTTCCAGAGAAAGCTCCACCACCATGCCGAGCATAGCCACCATAGGTATCGACAATAATTTTGCGACCAGTCAAACCAGTATCCCCTTGTGGACCACCAATCACAAAACGGCCAGTGGGATTGACATAGTAGAGGGTGTTTTTATCAAGTAAGTGCTTCGGGATAACGGCCTTAATTACTTGGCGAATCATCTGGGGCTTCAATCGTTTCATGCTTAATTCCGGATTGTGTTGTGCAGAAATCAGTACGGAACGAATGCGCACCGGTTTGTCGCCATCATATTCCACTGTGACTTGGCTTTTACCATCTGGTCGTAACCCCTTGATGATATTTTTCTTACGCACCTCGGTTAAGCGACGAGATAATTTATGAGCCAAGACAATTGGTAAAGGCATCAGTTCCTTGGTTTCATTACAGGCATAACCAAACATTAAACCTTGATCACCCGCCCCGAGGTGTTCTAAATCTTCCTTGGCCACTCCACCCTGCTTATTCTTTTTAAAACTGTCCACTCCCATGGCAATGTCGGTGGACTGCTCCTTAATGGCCACTAACACACCAGAGGTCTCCCAATGGAAACCGTATTCGGAATCGGTGTAACCAATATCTTTAATGACGGACCGAACCAGATTTGGCACATCCACATACGATGATGTGGTAATTTCACCACCGACTACGGCAAAACCATTGGTGAGATAGGTTTCACAGGCCACCCGACCTTTGGGGTCTTGGGCCAAAATTGCATCTAAGACCGCATCAGAAATCTGATCGGCCATTTTATCCGGATGGCCTTCCGTCACGGATTCAGACGTAAACAATTTACGCATACGTATTACGTTTAATACTAAGCTGTGCTTAGTTTTCGAGCCTAGAAGTAACCCTTCGACTCGCTTCGTTCGCTCAGGGTGCGGACCGCTAAACTCCAAAACTAAAACGCACGAATAATAGTATACTGAACCGGACGATTTGGGTCAATTCCGCTGCCAATTCTGTGGATTGTTGATGATATATTGACGAACGTGATGTAATTCACGTTGTGATCGAATAACGGATTCATAATAATCACGTTGCCAAACCATCTGTCCAGGTGTATCACGGATTTCATTAATCATTTTCCCGGATTGCATTTTAAACCGTCCAATCATTTTCGGTATGATCATGTTTCGACGAATTTTTTGATATGCGACATTTTGTTTGCCATCGGACCGTAGGGGCAATTCATGAATTGCCCCTACATTACCAACGGTTCCAATATCACGAACAGACATTTTATCCAATTGTTTCACAAAAATGATTCCGTGAATATGATCTGGCATAATAATAAATTCATCCAAATAACAATCATAATAATTTTGTAAATTAAACCAGGTCTGATATGCAACATTTCCGTATGATGATGGATAACAAATTGTATCACGAATGTCACCTAAAATTTTTTGTCGTCCTTTTGTACAGATGGTAATAAAATAAACACCTGTCCAGGAATAATCCCATTGTTGTAACCGCATTGAATAATGTCGATGCAGTTTCATTCTGATAATGGAATAATGATCGTCCCCTCCTGATCCGTGCGCCGAATCTGACAATACGGTTGTAAGCGTGTGATGACCTCCTGACGTGGGTGACCGTATTGATTATCCTTGCCCACCTCAATAATGCAGACATCTGGGGTGATGGCGGCCAGAAATTCCGCAGCCGATGAACCGTTACTGCCATGATGTGGTACTTTGAGAATATCAATATCGGACAATGCCTTCATGCCCACCAATTCTTCTTCAACCACACTGCTCATGTCTCCCGTAAATAAGATAGATAATTCAAGATGATGATATTCTAAAATCAGCGAAGTATCATTGGTTTCTAATTGTTCTAAAGGTGTCGAGGCGACAGGATACACTACCTGCAGATATTCGTTATCACCTAACTGAATTTGATCTCCGGCGTAAACAATCACCTGTTGAATTTGCTGTTGTTCGATAAGTTCCAATAATTCAAAATGCAGTGGCTTCGTGGCCGGCAGAGCGGTGGTAATGATCTGTTGGACATCATAACGTTTCACCAATTCAACAATACCAGTGATGTGATCCGCATCTGGGTGCGTTAAGATCAACGTTTCAATCGTCTGGTCAAATGGTTGCATCACCTCCGTGGCCCGTTCCAAAACAGTTCGGTCTGGGCCACCATCAATGAAAATATCCGATCCAGTGTTTGTCCGAATATAGGTCGCATCACCTTGTCCAACATCAAGAAACGCCACCACCGGTTGGTTCTGCTTGGTGGTTTGCTGAAACCAAAACCATCCGCCACCGGCAATCACTGCGAGCATGATGACGATTTTAGAACTGGACATAGGCATACGGTAATTGAGCACACCACTGAACAAATGCAATCATCAGATCAACCACCAACTGCAATAAACCGGCCAACCCCTGACTGATGGGAACCGACACTAATGACAGCAACGTAATAGCACTGCCGGCTAACAACATCATATTCGATATCGGCACGACAACGATATTGGCCAATAGCGCTACGTTTGACCAGGTACCAAAGATATACAGTATCCAGGGAGCGGTTGGCACCATAGCGGCAATACTGGTCGTGACCGTTTCTCGAACAAAAAAAGTTTCCGGCAACCATTGGACCAGTGGTTTGACATACGGGGTTACATAGACCAAACCCAGCGTGGCCAAAAACGACAACTGGAAACCAACATCGTGCACCAATATGTATGGATTCACCACTGTCATGATTCCGGCAGCCCAGGTAAGTGCCACATAGATGCTACTCGGTCGTCCCACCAAGCGGCCCAATAATGGGACAGACCCCATTAGCGTAGCGCGAATGACTGTGGCGGATAATCCAGTGAGTACGCAAAACCCGGCCAGCAAAGCCAGAATGACGACGGTTTGGTAAAAACGTGGTAGCCATTTTGTCATGGCAGTAAGCAACTGGATGATAATGAGCACATGCATGCCCGATACCACCAAAATATGCACTACTCCAGCCCGTCGAAAGGCATCGTAAATTGATTCTGGAATAGTATCCTGCTCACCAATTAAGACGCCTAACATCAGGCTGGCTACTGGTTCCGGCCACAGCTCTTCCACACGCTGCCGCAGGCTGGTTCTGAATTGATAGATGCAACTCAACCAATTGTCGGTGTGGGACAGGAATGCGACCTGACTGTCAGCACACAGTGCGGAAATGTGATAGCGCGCTAAATATTTATCATAGGCAAAATCTTCAATCGGCTCGGGCAAACGGATGCGGCACTGTAGTTGGACTACATCACCATAACGATAAGCTGGATACGTTGCCGTATCAACCTGAACCCGACTGTCCATCGTTTCTATAACTAGCCGTTGATCTCCGTCATGTAACACCGGTGGTTGCACTACGGTACCCGATTGATTGATCTGTTGGCCCTCTTGGAAATGAGTAGGAATAGTGTACTGATCGTAGCGCCACAGGCCAATCAAACCGCAGCCCATTAACCAAGGTAAGAGGAGCCAACGTTGCCAGGAATGCGTTATGGCGACCACTAGGCAGCACCCAAAATACAACAGTATCAGCGGTATATGTGCAACTCCAGCCATGAAGGCCAGCCACGAGAAAAAAGCGATGTGAGAACGGTGAAATTGGTACACGCCCCAACCTTTACTCTACTGTGACAGATTTGGCAAGATTGCGTGGTTGATCAATGTCGCGGCCTAAGGTATCGGCGACATAGTAAGCAAATAATTGTAGTGGAACGATGGCCAATAATGGGGTGAGCATCTCTAAGGTTTTGGGAATATAGATCACATCATCAGCTATTTCTGATACTCTGGTATCACCTTCGGTAGCTATGGCTAGAACTCGTCCACTGCGCGCTTTGACTTCTTGCATGTTGCTTACCACTTTTTCATATACGCTATCTTGCGGAGCAATCATAATGGACGGAAACTGTTCTTCAATCAACGCAATCGGACCGTGTTTTAAATCACCTGCCCCATAGCCTTCGGCATGCAGATAGGAAATTTCTTTCAATTTGAGAGCGCCTTCGTAGGCAATGGGATAATTATATTTCCTACCCAAGAAAAAGAAATCATGGTAGGCGCTATATTTCTTGGCCAGGGTGGCAATGTGTTGCTCTTGCGCAAAAATAGTTTTTACTTTTTCAGGCAGCTCTAACAATTCTTTGGCAATACGTTGGCCCATCACCACACTCATACCGCGTTGCCTCCCGAAGAATAATGCAACAAGAGTAAGCATGGTGAGCTGAGCCATAAACGCCTTGGTGGAAGCCACACCAATTTCCGGGCCAGCGTGACAATAGGCACCAGCATCAACTTCCCGCGCAATGGTACTGCCCACCACATTCACCAATCCAATCACTAGGGCACCTTTTAACTTGGCTTCGCGCACGGCGGCAATTAAATCAGCCGTCTCACCACTTTGGCTAATGGCGATCACAACGGTTGTTTCATCAATCACCGGTTTGCGATAGCGAAACTCGGCGGCCGATTCTACTTCTACTGGGATACCGGCGTACTCTTCAATCATATACTCACCCACTTGGCCGGCGTACAAGGCGGTACCCATGGCGACAATAATCACTCGCTTGGCCTCTTTTAAGCGATCGGCTTGTTCAATGAAGCCACGCATGTGCGCTAAACCTTCTTCTTGTTTCAGGCGGCCACGCAGCGCATTCATGATAGTATGAGATTGCTCATGAATTTCTTTCAACATGAAATGCTTGTAGCCTTGCTTTTGGGCTTGACTGATATCCCAATCTACCTGTTCAATCTTATATTTCACGGCTTGGGCTTTGAGATCTTTAATCTCGTAGCCTGTGTCCGTCAGCACACAGACTTCACCGTCATTCAAATAAATTACCTCGCGGGTATGTTTCATGATGGCCGCCACATCTGATGCCACAATATATTCACCTTCGCCGACAATGCCTAAAATCATCGGGCTGCCCAACCGCGCGGCCATAATTTTGTTGGGCTCTTTGCTAGAAATAGCTACCACACCGTATGTACCCACTACATCATTGAGAGCGTGAATAAAAGCATCTTCAAATGATTCGGTTTTGTGGTGCTCTTCAATTAGATGGACCAGCGCCTCGGTATCGGTGGCTGAATAAAAGGTATGGCCTTTGTTGGCCAGGGCCGCCTTGATATCGTAATAGTTTTCAATGATGCCGTTATGAATCAAATAAATTTCTTCCTGACAATCACGATGTGGGTGGGCATTAATGTCACTTGGTTTGCCATGTGTCGCCCAGCGAGTATGGCCAATGCCAACTGTGCCGCCAAGATCATATTTTTCCAGTTCGGTTTGTAAGTTGCCTAGTTTGCCCATTTTTTTATGGCAAGCCACGCTGTCCGATTGGATCACCGCTAAGCCAGCCGAATCGTACCCGCGGTATTCCATGCGTTTTAAGCCATCCATAATAATAGGGGTAGCTGGCTGTTTCCCGATGTAGCCAATAATTCCACACATATTGGTTAAGGATGCAGGATTACTTTGGCTTAGTCAAATGATCACTTTAAACTATCCAAATAGTGTTGGTATGGGACAATGTGTTTGGTTTGAGGGTGTTTATAATAGGTTCCGGCATTCGGAGTAAAGCTTGTATCCATTAGATCTAACCGCTGACGGTAACGATCTGGGAAGGCTAACGTTGGTTCGGGAATTCTTTGCTGGGCATAAAAAGCCTTTTCTTGCGGGATTAAGTTCAGCTTCATCGGCGGTGCCACAGGTGCATCGGCAAAAAAATCGTAGGCAATGGTATCTTCGTATGGAAACGGACTCAACACTACCGGAAAGAATTGACCATATTCGCCCCGTTGTTGCATTGCTTCAATGAGCCGCTGTTTCGTGATGGTATATTCTTCCTGGCTATAGGGCTGATTCAAAATATGATATTGCTTGTTGCGTAAACCGATGCAGCCAAAACAATCTTTGCAGTTCATCATCAGGTAACTATATTCAATGTTCGAGCTATTCCACACAAAAGCACAATTACTGGCATTGAATGTATTGATGCCGGTCGCAACAGACTGATGACAGCGTTCTACATTTTCATTGCACATAAATGACGAGGTGATATCTTTGCCCTGACCACATTGAAAAATAATCTTACAATTATCCACCTCAAAACTTTCTAGCCCATCTTGCACGTGATGCGCGGAGCGTAAATAATTACCCTGCACATCTTCTGTTCGTTCCAACCAGGCTGGCGGAATTGGTGTGTTAGGCACTAGCTGCTCGCGAAATTCCTGCTTCAGTTCTGCCACCACGGCTGGATCAGCCAAGTTCAGTGTACGCATAAACTCTTCATAGGCAGCTTTACTGTAGGGTTTGTTGCGAATGTAATATTGCTTATTGCGCAAATTAGAGCTCATGAATGAATCTCGAGTGTTGTGACAGTTGAACAAGAAAGCGGAGTCGATGATGCCTCGACAGTTAAAGGAATAACGGGAGTGATATGATGAGAACACATACACGCAATCGTAAAGCAATTCTGAATCCATCACCCAGTAACAATCGATGCACGAGCGGGAGTGGTAAATACGTACCGAATAATAGACATCTTCGCAATTGATGGCGTCGAATACTAGGTAGCAATTTTTCAGCCGATCCACATCGTGGCAGTATTCGGCATTCTCTTGTTTGTTAGATAGTAACGCCACGACCGGAGCGATTTTTTGTAGATCGGCGAATTGCTCAAAAAACGGCTTGCGTTCATCTACTGACAAACTGGGTGATACCCAATCATCCGCATACCATTCAGCATGGCTATAGACCGGACATGGAGCTGTCGGGGTATACACCGAAATAATATCCTGTCCCGATTTACTCGACGGCCGACGATACAGCCGCTTGTTCGGATACCAGGCCATCACTTGCTCAAGGACGTGCATAAGATGACTATACCACACCTGTTCTAAAAAAGTCGGCCCCGATAATCTCTTAGACTACCGGGGTCGAACCCTCCTTACGTGCGC
>CAYZUI010000099.1:0-3727 GCA_964481945.1 uncultured Gammaproteobacteria bacterium | reverse complement strand
CTGGAAAACCGATTTGCCACAGGTGAAGGGGAAGAAAGATTTATTACACTGTAGTCAGTGCGGTAATAACTATAAAATCCAACCGACCGAGGCAGAATTTTATCGGCGAATGCAACTACCAAGTCCACAATTCTGCATCAATTGTCGCTATCGAGCCCGCTTACAACGGTTGAATCCTCTGCAATTGTGGCACCGCCAGTGTATGTGTACTCAAACCGATCACCAACATCAAGGATTATGTTCAACTGAATTTGATACTACCTATAGCCCGGAACGAAAGGAAATAGTGTACTGTGAAGGCTGTTACCAAAAAGAAGTGTATTAGTATGAGATGTCTACCCAACAATTTCTGTACCTTCCCCTGTCCCTACGGGACATCCCCCTCCTTGCAGGAGAGGGGAAATGTCTTTATTAATCTTACCCTACCCCTGCAAGGGGAGGGTGCCCGAAGGGCGGGTGGGGTATGACTACCCAGTGTAAGCAGTGTAACAAAACCTTCCGGATCGAAGATCAAGATCAGGAGTTTTATCGCCGAATCAATGTGCCGGAACCAACGCACTGTCCGGATTGCCGCACCCAACGACGCATGGCCTGGCGGAATGAACGCAGTTTGTACCCAGGAACGTGCGCCAAATGCAAGAAAGCGATGATTAGTCGTTATAGGCCTGATAGCGGACCTGCCCGCAATGCTACGCATAGCGTTGCAGGCGGGTACACTGTATATTGCCAAACTTGTTATAGAGCAGATAGCTGGGACGCACGCGAATACGGCCGCGTGATTGATTGGACCAAACCGTTTTTTGAACAATGGCATGAATTAGATAAAACTGTACCGACCATTAATTTATATTCAGTGCGCTCGGAAAATTCTGACTATTGTAACTATGTAGGCGACGTAAAAAATTCCTACCTGTGTTTTGGTTCAATAGTGATTGAAGATTGTCTATATGGCTCACCGTATCACTCCAAACAATGTATCGACTCGCTACTGATTCGGGAATGTGAGCTGTGTTATGAATGTATCACTAGTGAGCGACTGTATCACTGCAGCTGGTGCCAAGATTGTTTTGATTCACGCGATTTGCTGATGTGCTTTGATGTCAAAACCAGTCACGATTGCATTGGTTCAGCTGGCTTACGCAATGCGGCCTATCAAGTGTTCAACAAGCAGCTGACGGAGAGTGAGTACCAACGGTATCGTCAACAACTCGATCTCAGGGATCCTAAACAATTTACTCAGTTACAAATAGAATTTGAAAAAGTATTGATGAAAACGCCGCATCACTTTATGGCTGGCATAAAAAACGAGCATGTCACAGGGAATTACATTAATGAATCTCACCAAGCTTACTCGTGTTTCGATGTTAGCCGAGTAGATAACGTCTCGTACGCTGCTCAAGTGATTGATCTGAAGGATTGCTCTGACATCAACTACACTGAAGAAAACGAACTGTGTTATGAATACTGGGGTAACTATCGCAATACCAGAACGCTATTTTCATCGACGTCCTATGGTTGCACTAACCTGACTTATTCTACTGCTTGCGAATCTTCGCATGATTTATTTGGCTGTACTGGTTTACGCAAAGCGGAGTATTGCATTCTCAATAAACAATATACTGAACAAGATTATCATGAAATAGTGTCTAAACTCATAAAATATATGAGGGGTACTGGCGAGTGGGGTGAATTCTTTCCTGCCCGTTATTCACCATTTGCCTATAACGAAACTGTTGCCCAAGAATACTTTCCACTGGAGAAAACACTGCAGAAAACATCTAGTGATCTGCCCAAAACAGCCGCCACAACCGGTGACGCTCTCACCTGTACGCAGTGTCAGTTACCATTTAAATTAGTGGCCGCGGAAAAAACTTTCTACAGTCAGGAGCATATCTCAACGCCAACGTTGTGCCCGAACTGTCGCCATCTCGCCCGGATGGCTCAACGTCCACCACGTCATCTGTGGAATCGTCAATGTATGTGTACACAAACCAACCATCAGCATAGCGGTCGTTGTATTAATAATTTTGAAACAGCCTATAATCCAGAGATGAAAGAGATCGTCTACTGCGAAAGCTGTTATAATAAAGAAACGATATGAAAAAAACCTGCCAAGCCTGTAATCGAACCTTTACGATTCACTCCGACGATACCGAGTGGTACAAACGTTTCGATATTCCGGTACCGGAACTATGCCCACCCTGTCGCAGTCAACGTCGTTTAGCCCACCGCAATGAAACGTCGCTCTATTCCGACCAATGTGATTTGTGTAAAAAATCGATTATCTCCCAGTATCATCCGGAGAGCAAATTAACGGTGTATTGTCGGGACTGCTGGTGGAGTGATAAGTGGAATCCCTTTCAATATGGTCGGCCATTTGATTTTACCAAGCCTTTTTTTGAACAGTGGGGAGAATTCATCCGTACGCTGCCCCATATCAACCTGTTAGACATGAACAGTGATAACAGCGCCTATACCAATTGTGTATCACACAATAAGAATAGCTATTTGATATTTACGGCAGACTATAATGAGAACAGCTTGTATTCCAATTGGTTACAACACAGCCGTGATTGCTGCGATGATTTTAAACTCAACAACGGTGAGCGGGCTTATGAATGTTTTTTTGGTGATCGTTTACACAGCAGTCAGTACCTCATTAAATGTTTCTCCGCTGCCGAAAGTTTGTATTGTTACGACTGTCGGAATATTCAAAATTGCTTCTTATCATCAAATCTGCGCAACAAGCAATATTATATATTGAACAAACCTTATAGTCGCGAGGAGTATGAAAAAATTGT
This sequence comes from uncultured Gammaproteobacteria bacterium, assembly GCA_964481945.1. Lineage (GTDB taxonomy): Bacteria > Patescibacteriota > Patescibacteriia > UBA9570 > UBA9570 > UBA9570. Next base: position 926 of record CAYZUI010000099.1, on the reverse strand, counting down.
GGCTGATTGGCAATTAGCTACCCCAGCTGGACGCGATAAGGCTCTGGCGGCGTTGAAACAGTTAATGGAGCAATCGATTCATCATTTCCGCAATCAACTTGGCCGCATTGAAGCGTCTAGTGGAGATTACTTACGAGATGTGAATCAGGCTTGGGAATGTTTTGATGTTGAACATGCCGATCATTGCCGCTATGTGCGTAATATGATCAAAATAAAAGACGCTATGGATTGTGAATATGGTGGGGTAGGTGAGAATGGCTATCAAAATGTGGAAACGTATCCGATGCCACAACACAGCCTGTGTACCTATGGCTGTTATGGCGGCAATGATGTGTATTATTCTCACTCGGTGATGAACAGTAAGAATGTATTTGCGAGCTGTGGCTTCAAAAAAGCTGAATATGTGCTGTTCAATACACAATATACTGAACAAGACTATGGAGAGCTATTCAAGAAAGTGAAAGCGCAGATGTTGCAAACTGGGGAATGGGGACAATACTTCCCAATTGAAACCAGTTTGTTTGGTTACAATGAAACGAATGCCCAACATTGGTACCCGTTAACCCAACCAGACGTTACAAAACACGGCTGGCCCTGGCACGAACCCTTACCAGCGCAGCCAGGACAATCGACCGTATGCACGAAGTGTCAACGACCATTTAAATATGTGGACCAAGAGTTGAAATTTTACAAAGAAATGCATATTCCAAATCCAACAGTGTGCTATAGCTGCCGTTATGAACAACGTCGCCAGTGGCATAACCCACAAAGCTTGTGGCATCGGCAATGTATGTGTACCCAAACGGATCATGGCCATAACGGTTTGTGTCCAACGGAATTTGATACGACGTATGCACCAGAGCGGAAAGAGATTATCTACTGCGATGAGTGTTATAAGAAAGAAGTGTATTAGACCTCTACCCCCA
>CAYZUI010000098.1:0-6500 GCA_964481945.1 uncultured Gammaproteobacteria bacterium | reverse complement strand
CCGCCGCAGCGCCGGGTAGGTCACTGCAGTGAAAGGAATTACTCCAAGACTCCGCTTCTTCCTCACGGACACCTCCGTTATTCACCCTAAACAAACATCCTTGGTGTGTAAAGCCTAAACGCCTTACATCATTTTCTTCCGGATGAAGGCTGGGACTTCCAGATCATCATCGGCGGAATTATCCACCGGAGGCTCATCCATGATATTTTTGTTGCGGAAAGAAGGTGCCGCCGGCGCTTCAGTATCATCCCGTTTGCTGAATGGAGTTGGGCGCGTGGCCTGAATTTTTTTGGCGGCCTTGGCCGGTTGACCAAATCCGGTAGCCACCACGGTAATACGCACTTCATCGCCCAAACTTTCATCCACGTTCGCACCAAAAATAATCTTGGCGGATTGGTCAGCCGATTCCGTAATCACGCGAGCTGCTTCGTTGACTTCATACATTCCCAAATTCGGACCACCGGTAATGGTAAACAAGATTCCTTTCGCCCCATCAATGCTTAATTCCAGTAAAGGGCTATCGATGGCCGCTTTCGCCGCATCTACCGCTCGGCTTTCACCGCCGGCTTTACCAATACCCATTAAGGCGGAACCGGCGTTGGCCATGACTGATTTCACATCAGCGAAGTCCACATTAATTAAACCTGGCACTGTAATTAAATCTGAAATACCCTGAACGCCTTGGAATAACACATTATCGACAGTTTTGAACGCATCCAATAATGAAGTTTTTTTATCAATAATCTGCAACAACCGATCGTTCGGAATAGTAATAATGGTGTCGACCGCATCAGCCATTTCGTTGTACGCCATATCGGCAATTTGACTACGTTGGGCTCCTTCAAAGGCAAATGGTTTCGTCACCACCGCTACCGTCAGTGCTCCGGCCTCACGAGCTAAGCGTGCAATGGTTGGGCCAGCCCCAGAACCGGTACCGCCACCGAGACCACAGGTCACGAACACCATGTCGGCACCCTTGAGCATGGCCGCTAATTCTTCCTGGCTCTCTTCCGCTGATTTAGCACCAACCGCCGGATCCATCCCGGCTCCTAAACCGCGGGTAGTATTTTTTCCAATATGAATTTTTCGTTTCGCTGGATTATGATGCAAGGCCTGGGCATCTGTATTCACGGCAATAAATTCTACTCCTTTTAAACCACTATCAATCATGCGCGAAACGGCAGATCCGCCGGAACCACCGATACCGACCACGAGAATTTTTGCAAATGTTTCAACGTCTGGTTTTACTTCCATATATTTTCCATTAGCCATAAAACACTTTTATTGTTCAATACTAAAGCCTACAAACACCTATGTTACTGGGTAATGAAAAATACGTCAATACATTGAATACAATTTGTATTCAATCTGAAACCAACCACATTTCATAACCCCATGTTTTATACATGTGGGTTATGAACCGTACAATGAACTTGAACCCCATAACCCACACACATCAAGTGTGGGGTTATACTTAAGGAAGGAGGCTCTTAAACCACTTCTTCATTTTATTCGTCGCATCACCCACCGCCGAAAAACGAGCAAAACCACCTCCGCTTGATGACTGTTGATGGATATTTTGTCCCCACATCACCAAACCAAGAGCTGTGGCAAACACCGGATCTTCAATTTTATCGATGGCGGTTTTGAATTTACGTGGTGTACCAATGGAAGCGGGCAAGGCAAACAGTTTTTTGGCCACATCAACGATACCATTTAATTTTGCGCCCCCACCAGTTAAGACAATACCGGCTGGCAACATCCCGTGCCGGTTAATGGCTTTGAGTTCTTTATTCACCATGGTAAAAATTTCCTCTAAACGGGCTTCGATAATTTCTGCCACTTCCTTACGCGATACTCGACTATTCTCATTCGGATCAATTTCGCGCAAATCAATTTCTTCATGTTTAGCGACATCGGCTGGTACAGCTGTGCCATGCAACGCTTTAATGGTTTCCGCCACATCAACTGACGTCCGTAAACCAATGGCAATGTCGTTAGTAATATGGCCAGAACCAACCGGTAATATTTTGGTATGAATGACATCCCCTTCTTCAAACACCATCAGGCTGGTGGTTAACCCACCCAAATTCACTAGGGCCACACCTAATTCCTTTTGGCGTTTGGTCAACACCGCTTCACTGACCGCTAATACACCTAACACCAAATCTTGAATATCTGTTCCGGTGCGATAAATACATTTGGTCAAATTTTTGACCTGGGCAGTCAGCCCAAGAATAATCTGTGCATCCACTTCCAACTTAATGCCAGTCATCCCTACGGGATCTTTTACTCCCGCCTGATTGTCCACTTGAAATTGGCGCGGAATAACATGCAATATTTCATAATTCGGTGGAGTGGCCACAGTTTGGGCCGCCTCAATGGCCCGTTGGACATCATCTTCCTTGATTTCGCCATCGGCTTTTGATACCGCTACCACACCGTGGCTCTCTTGAGAGACAATATGGCTACCGTTGACACTGACATAGGCCCGCTCTGTAGGAATGCCAGTCATTCGTTCCACTTTATCCAATACCCCAGAAATACTGGCGACGGCATCCTCAATACTGGTCACGACTCCTTTATTAATGCCTTCGGCCGGGTGTTCGGCTGCGCCAATAATATGCAGATCATTATCGTGCGGGTTCATTTGCCCAACCGCTACTCGGATGGTCGTTGAGCCGATGTCTAAGCCAGTGATGATATCGCCTTTTGGCATAACGCTATTGTACCACAATATAGGGAATAAATACCATTGCGGCCACGGCCACGGCTCCAATGGCAGATAAAAGCACGGCCGCAGCCATTAAATCTTTAATCACGCCAACGTACATATGCAGCCGTGGCTTCAAAATATCAACAAATTTCTCAAAAATAGTATTCACCACCTCGAGCACCAAGACAAAAACGATCATCATCGTCAAAATGATGGCTTCACCCAACGTCACTCGAAAGATGAACATGCCGATAATCACGAACAGGGCGATGAGGCACTGTAGACGAAAATTTTGTTCATGACGCCACACGTGGCACAACCCTTGCCAGGCGTAACGAAAGCTTTGGAATAAACGCCGGAGGCTAAACATAGGCTAAAATAGCCTGTTCGAGTGGACGCATGACTTGCGCATCCTTAGCCTGTTCATGATCGTATCCTAAGACATGTAAAAACCCATGCACGAGTAACCAATCTAATTCACTGGTCAGGCTGACTTGTTTGGCGGCTGACTGACGCTTGGCTTGCGGATAACACAATACGATCTCTCCACCATCCGTACCATACGGAAACGATAACACATCAGTGACGGTTGGATCGTGTCGATAACGTTGGTTGAGTTGCTTCATCTCGGCAGCACCCACCACCACCACACTGACTTGACGCCACCGACTCGGCAGAGAGACCCGTTGTTTTACGACTTGCCAAATGTGCTGAATGCGTGACCGGGTAAGACGTGGTGCGGACACATGTTTGACGAGTTCAATCGCTGGCTGCGTTGGTATTGTCATTCGTATTCGTTCGTTTTTTTGGTTCTGTCAGTACTAAACTTTTTACGACCATTTGAAAGGTCGTTGGAAAATACAACTCCGGACTGTTACCAAACCGATAGCTGATGGCATAGATGTAATCGCTGCTGGCCAGATACGCCGTGGTTCCATCAGTGCTAAACACACCGATAGCGTCAGCAAAGGTAGCAAACGTGACTATGGTCGATTCATCCACTTCGGTCGTATCGACAAACCAGTCGACGGCCGTAAAGCCTGTTGGATTGGGAATAACGGTGACAGAAATGAATTGGCCAGCTAAATCCAGGGAGCTGGGGGTTATGAGAATCTCGCTATAATCTGCTTCTGCTGAAGATTCTGCCAACCAGTTCTTCGGATAGAGTAAGGTATAATTGTAATCGTCGTTGGCAAAGGTACTCACTAATGCCACACTGTCGGCCAAACGACCAGCACTCGTGGCATTGGTTGGATCGTATCCGGCCATTATTTCCACACCATCCGCATAGCCATCACTATCCGTATCGGGTAAGTCGGCTTTCGTCCCCCAGATCTTTTCTTCCTCATTGGTCAGGCTATCCTCGTCGGTATCTTTACTGGGTACCGGAGCAACCACCACGGTCTTATTCGTATTGTCATTCTCATTGACGTTGGCGTTGGCATTGAGATTGGCGTTCTCATTCAGATTCACGTTCTTGTTCACAGTTGCATTGGTATTGTCATTGACATTCAAATTGGCATTGACGTCTTCGTTGAGATTGGCGTTCTCATTATTATTCACATTATCATTATCATTTTCGTTGGCATTGACGTTTGCCACTACCGTACTGTTATTCGTATTCACCACCACAGCATTTTGGGCATCGGTCACTACTGGGGTGTTATTCATCACCCGTAATACATAAAACACCACCCCGCCAATGATACCCAGCACGGCCAACACAATAACGATAATCAACACGATAGTAAGCGTTTTTTTCGGCCGCTTGGTTGGACTCACCGCCGACTGATTGGCTGGAATAAACTTATCCGGCATGGTATAGACCGGCTCATCATGACTTTGCACCGGGATTTGCACAGGCTGCGGCGGAACTGGCTGCGGTTGGACTGGTTGCGGTGGTAGTGGTTGCGGTTGTTGTGGCGGACTAGGAAAATCCATAGTGGTTGTTTTATATTTAGTTATTGTGGCAAGTCAAATAAACGTTGCTTCGGATCCGGGCTATTGGGATGGTAGAAGTGCGCCACTTCGTTACCATCGGTATAGCCGTCACCATCAGTGTCGGGATTACGTGGATCGGTATCATACACCCGCACCTCTTCGCGATCCGATAACCCATCCTCATCGGTATCTTTCTTTTTAGGATTGGTATTCTCGATGAGTTCTTCGTCATCCGACAGTCCGTCGTGATCCACATCCACAAAAGTTGGTGTGGGATTGACGTTGGTCGTGGTATCAGGAACAGTGGTATTTACTGTGGTATTCTTGGGTACAACGATCACGGGCTCATTGACGGTTACCGTGTTTGTATCCACCACCGGCGGGGATTGACGCAACCACGCCCAAATACCAAACCCAATACCACCTAATAGTAGCAAAGCTAGCACACAAATGGCAATAATCAGCCACCATCGCCGATCGGAACGATGTGGTGTCACAACTGTTTCAGCAGAGGTTGGTGCTACTGGAAGCGGAGTAATATCAGATGTACCAGCCGCTTCAAAAATGTCCTCTACCTGATCAGAAGAGATCGGCATACGTGGCGTTGTCAGTGGTTTCGCTATCCTCCACCACATAATCAAACGTGCTGCAACCACTGCCTGAATAATCACTGATACTTGAAGCTACCGTCGTACCATCATCGTACGTTGCACAGGGATCATATTTCCCATCACTCCAGGCACCGACCCCGTCGTATTCCAGATTGGTATATAAGGCGAAATCATCCGCATCACGGTATTGGTAGAGATAGGAGTGAGATTCTTCCGGACCGTAAAAATCTTTCAACACCGGGTCCCAACACGTTCCGGTTTCGTCATAGTACGTCCCGGTGGTTTCCCCGAGCGATAGATCTGGTGGATCATACGGACAAGCAGTGGCGGCATCGGCAAAGGCATTAGTGGGATCGACTGGCAGCGTTTGACCCAACAGCGCACCGAATAGCTCATTCCACGATGGCCAAATAGATGTGGTTAAGCCAGCAATATATGAACCACTGGTCAAATCCGGAAAGTCATCCGTGCTATCGTTATCCGTATCGTTATAGTAATAACTACTTAACAAATAGGCCAGGGTGCCTAAATCGGTCACTCGATCCGTATCTTCAATCACTTTGGCTTGCTCTAAGGCACATTCGTCCGCAAAAATGGTGTTGCGATTAAATTTGAAGCCTTCTAATAAATTCTTCACAACAGTCTGAGTGGACGATTCGGCATCGCCGCTATACGCCACGACGAAAATGTAAGGAGATAATACACCACTGCCTGACGGTAAATTAGTCGCTGCCACATACGTGGTATTGCCGACGGTGATGGCATCGTACCCATTAATTGTCGTTTCTGAATCACCCCCATTGGCATTATTCGTATTTAATAGATACCACAAGCCAGGATTCACACTATCACCCGGTGTCGTGAGATCACCATCAAAATCATTCGGATACACTCTGACAGCAATCAAATTGTTGTTGGTGGTGGGATCATTGCTCGCCGCCGTCGCATCTTTGTAGGCTACTTCGTAAATAAATTCTTGATCACTCCCATAGGCCGCATCAATGGCGGTGTCGTCTCGGCTAAAGATTTCTTCAAATTCCGGTAAGAAATCATCCGCCTGGGGATCAGTGCCACGACAATAAGCCCAGTAGAAATGATAATCCGTATTGTTGTCACTGACGAGATAATCGCTATCACAGTAATAGAAATCGTACACGACTGTATCTACTAAATCATCTGCCGCCACCGCGGTATTGCCCCAACCTTGCTCAACGGAGCCATCGCCAGTCACG
>CAYZUI010000097.1:0-2318 GCA_964481945.1 uncultured Gammaproteobacteria bacterium | reverse complement strand
CGGTCGAACCGGTTACGTTATGCCGCCGCCCGCGATGCACATATTAACATTGCCTTGATGAAGCTATTACCGCACCAGATTGGGTTGTGGCTAGCGCGTCAGTTTACGGTGAATCGCTAGATCGGCGGCAGAGTGGTATACTAAAGACGACTAATAATTTACGCGTGTGACTATGCATAAGTTTATCGTAACGGCGGCAGCTGCCGTATTAGGGCTCGCTCCATTGCTGGGCCAAGCTGCAGACTATTCACGTTTCGAAGGTCGGTATGTGGGTGCCTGGGATGATACGTATGATTCTTGTGGCGATACTGACCAGGCTGGGGAAATCATTATTAATCTCAAAAGTATCGATACCGATGGTACTATTCTGAATGCCACCGTTAAATATGATGATGATGCCAAGATCCACGCCACATCAGGGAAAGTCTTTAAACGCAACGGTCGTCGCCGGATTCGTTTAAGCTATGGTGGTGATGGGTATACCTATGTGATTAAAGCCAAGCTGACCGACAAGAAAAAGATTAAAGGTGGATACGATCACGAGTATGGTGGTTGTGAATGGGGTGGAACGATTAGCTTAGCAATGTAAAAAACTGCTGGTGTTCGGCCACATCATGTACCCGTAACCAAGTAGCGCCGTTTTTTACAGCAACCATGTGAGCGGCCAACGTTCCTGGTAAACGATGATCAACATCGGCCCCGGTTAGTTTTCCAATAAACGATTTTCGTGAGGCACCAACTAAGGTTGGATAACCGAGTTGTTTGAGTTTGCTTAGATTTTTTAGAATGGCTACATTCTGTTGTACTGTTTTACCAAACCCAATACCAGGGTCAAGCACAATCTGCTTTTTTTGGATATCTGCTTTTTTCGCTACGGCAATCTGTGTTTGAAAAAATTTTTTAATATCCGGAACAACATCTCGATACCGTGAATTATGCATAATAATCACGGTGCAGCGATGGCGGGCAACAAGCCGTCTCATGGCAGGATCACGTAAACCGGAAATATCGTTAATCCACGTTGCACCAGCCTTGAGCGCCGCATCCGCAACTTCAGGTTTGTAGGTATCGATCGAAATCGGTATCCGAGATTTTTTTTGCAGAGCTTTAATGACTGGAATAACTCGTTTCAATTCGGTCTGCACTGATACCGGTTTGGCGCCGGGTCGACTCGATTCGCCACCGATATCGATTACGCTGGCCCCTTCCTTCACCATCTCCAGGGCACGTTGGACTGCTAACGTTGCTGTAGAATAGCGGCCACCATCCGAAAATGAATCCGGTGTGACGTTCAAAATTCCCATCAGTTTAACGGTTGGCATAACGATTAAAGAGTACCATGAGTTGTTTCGTAACTGGCCCTGGCTTTCCCTTCCCAATCTTTTTTTTATTAACGCGTACAATCGGAACAATTCCAACACTTGATCTGGTCATAAAACATTCATCAGCTTCCAGGAGTGTCCGCAGGGTGGGTTGTTGATAACGAGTGCGAAAACGTCTACGGGCTAATTTTAAAACCACTGCCCGGGTAATGCCAAACAGAATATCCTTATTGGGTGTGTACAAAACATTATTTTTTACATAAAACAGATTACCGCGTGATGTTTCGAGTACTTGGTTCCGTTGATTCAATAGCAGAGTGTCAAAATAACCACGTGCCACGGCTTGAGTATACACGTGATCTTCTTGTTGGCGGGCAATACTTTTCACGGTGGGCTGGTAGCGTCTAAGTCGATGTGCGGTTATGGCAACACCACGGTAAATTTTTTTAAAAACACGCAACGGCACGGCTTTTATAGTGATGCTGTGAGTTGTCACCACTAACTTTAATCGAGTTTCACCATTCGGTCGGCAATAGGCAGTTAACCATTCTGCCAATTGGTTATTAGTGAAGTGAATTGGAATGTGGGCAATACGCGCTGATGCACGGAGACGTCGCAAGTGAGCCGGTAATTCAAAAATTTTTTGATGGTAGGTGCGCATCGTCTCGAATACTCCCGGATGTTCATTCATAGTTGTAGTATAGCAGCTTTATCCAAGGTTTCTTGAAATTCGGCTTTTGGGTCAGAATCAAACGTAATGCCGCCACCAACAGAGTAGTGTAACTGATTATTTTTTAATACAGCCGTACGAATAGCGACACTAAACTCGGCTCGATTTCTGCCCGCGATGTAGCCAATAGCGCCACAATATACGCCCCGGGGATATGCTTCTAATTCTTGTAAAATCTCAACAGCCCTTTTTTTTGGTGCCCCAGTGACAGAAGCATAGGGTAACAGGGCTTTCATCACTTCAAGTGTGTGTATTGATTTTGGACG
>CAYZUI010000096.1:0-2032 GCA_964481945.1 uncultured Gammaproteobacteria bacterium | reverse complement strand
GGAATGGCGGCAATGGCCGGACCAATCACGGGGATGAACTCTAACACTCCGGCGAGAATCCCCAGCACCAGCGCATATCGTACCCCCAACACAGACAACGACACACCTACCAAGGTGCCGACAAAGACCATCAAAATTAATTGTCCGCCCAGCCAACTACTTAAGCGTCTTTGTATTTGATTCACCTTCTGGGTGACATACGGTTGATAGTTAATCGGAATAATGGCTTGAACGAATTTCTTAATCCCATCCTGTTCCACCGTCATGTAAAACGTGATCACCAAAATACCAATCACCACCACGAGCCCGGTTAAGACGGAAGAGATAGCGCTATAAATTCCGTTGGTCAATTGCGATACACCCTGTACAGCGCTATTCAAGGCATTCTGCACGGCACCAAGCAAACCGATCGATTCACCCGTGGCACGGACATTCTCCAAACTGGAGCTAATTGGTTCATAATACGCTGGAAAATTTTGCGCGATACTGGCTAATTCAGTGGTTACCAGCGGCACCAACAAAATGACCACGCCCGTGGCCACCGCTAACGCCGCCACGTATACTGACAGGATTCCAACTGCTCGAGGAATGTGCCAACGTTGTAAGCGATCGACCCAGGGATGTAACGCCATCGACAACATCCAGGACACAATAATCATGGCGACAATTTCTCGAATTGTCCACAGCAGCACTAAACCCAACACCACCAGGACTACTTTGACAATAGTGAGGCTGGAGATATTGACCTGCACTGGCGCTGAAGCTGACATGTGGTTAAAGCGTTAGTTTTTTGGTTACGGCCGTCAAAGATGATTGTGGGCCAATGCTGGCAATATTCAGCTTCTGTAAGTGTAACAAATGACTGGCTAGCCGTCGAATATCCTGCCTGGTCACCTGGCGAATCATCTTCAGCTTCTGCTGCGGATTATGCAGCGTACCAAGCAAAACAGATTGCTTACCATAAAAACTGGCCAGAGCGGACGAATCTTCTAACTTGAGGGCGGTTTGACCGGCGATACAGGTTTGAGCATTGCGTAGCTCCTCGGTCGTGACCAAATCCTGCTTGATGCGCCGTAACTCTTCTACGATGGCAGTGATTGCTGGAACTACTCGTGTATTATCAATACCGGCTTGAATCATTAACGTACCTGTATCCACATATGGATTCACCGAGCTGTGGATGACATAACATAATCCCTGGCGTTCCCGAATGGAGATGAATAATCGTGAGCTCATGTTGCCACCAAGAATAGTTGATAACACCGACAAGACCGCTAAATCACGAGGGCGCTGTAACCCGATACCGGCCACACCCATCGCCACTTGGGTTTGTTGGGTAGCTTTAGACTTATGCAAGAATTGTATGTTTCTCTGATAGTTGGCGAATCGTTGATAGCGCTCTGGTCCGCGTCCAGCTGGTTGACCACCAAAATATTGCTTAATCCAGCGCCGGCTGCGTCGGTCAATATTGCCCGCGATCACCAAATGCATTGCCGCCGGTGAATAGTGTGTACGTTTGTACTGGATAAAAGCGGAGCGCGGCAGTTGCCGAATATTGTGCTTCTTACCACCAATATCGTAGCCGAGCGGATGGGTTTTACCAAACACGGCCGTTTCGAACAGGGTATCGACGTGCATCACAGGATTATCTTCATACATGTTCAATTCCTCCAAAATCACTCCCCGCTCCCGGTCAATTTCTGTGGCATCAAACAAGGAATGAAACAGCATGTCCGAAAACAAATCGAGCGCAAGCTCAAGTTGATTGGCCGCCACTTTAATATAGTACAGGGTGACATCCTTGCCGGTGTAGGCGTTATATTCAGCACCCACTGCATCTAATTGTTTCGTCAATTCTAACGTGCTGGGTCGTTTGGTCGTACCTTTAAACATCAAGTGTTCTAAGAAATGGGAAATACCATTAATCCGCGGATGTTCGTGCCGTGAACCAACCGGAATTAACACCATCGCCGTTACCGTTTCGGTACCAGGTTGTGGAACTGTGACGACAGTGAGTTGGTTAGCTAATTTA
>CAYZUI010000095.1:0-2901 GCA_964481945.1 uncultured Gammaproteobacteria bacterium | reverse complement strand
TTTGTCTATCAAGAAAATACGCCAACGTCTTACCGCCTTTGGGTGCAGCTTCACGAGGCGACAGATTGACCTTGACGGGTGGTTTTTTTGGTTCTAACGGCTTGGGCATGTTAGGATTGTTTTAATTGTTTGAGAATACGGTCGATGTCTTCGTGCTTAATGCGTTCCAAAATTTGATTGATGACCACGTGTTGTTCTTTTTTTAAGCCATCAATCTCACGTTTGAACTCGGCGTAGATAGCCTGAATGCGTTGGATACGTTGCGCGGCCTCCTGCTCGGTCATGTTTGTGTGCTCAAGTTTTTTTAAAGGCAGCTAAAAATTCTGTGGTGAGATCCTCTAAACCTTGTTTTAACTTCGCTGCAAAATCAGGAACATGACTGCGTAAAAATTGCTCGACTGCCACTGGATCAGCAGCTGTTGCTCCGGCCTGATCGATTTTAAGTAATTGGTTAAATTCCTCTAAATCAGTTTCATTCAATTCCCGCAAGGCCAGCAAGCCAATGCGACGATACACCTGATCTGTCAGCCTAGCGGTATAACTACTTTGAAAATCCTCTGGTAAAACATCAAGCTTGGCCGCTTTCATCAAACCGCTAACGTACTCCTCTACTGCGTTTACTTGTACTGTATTTGTTTGAGCCATAATTATAGAGATTAATTCAAATTAGCGTCATTCTAGTACAAAAAATCAAAAAAGTCAAGCTTGTGTTAACCCACACGTCTAAAACGTGGGGTTAACACAGGTTCGATGGTTAAAATAACCCCACATTTCACATGTGTGGGTTATTTACGTTACTTTATCCACACGGTTTTGAAACAGACGTTGACCAACTTAGTTGATTCGATTAAACTAGACGCGCCATGAAAACGCAAGTACTGACCGCTTTGGCCATTTCCACCGGCAATATCCTGGGTCCGTTGGCCTTATTTGGGGGCATTGGCTGGTGGTTAAGTGAACGCTATGGCACAAATGTCTATGTGGTCGGCGGTATCTTTATCGCTTTTATTCTGTCTAATGTCCTGATTCTCACCACTACTAATAGAATGATGAAGCTAGTTAATCGCCCAAAACAACCTGATCCTACCCATGAGTCAAATTGAAGAAACACAACTCGGAATCGCTGAAGTACCAGAAACAGAATCTGGCGTTGAAGCCGCAGAAGAGGGGTCAATTCATGTCAGTTTGAAACCGGAAGTTATATTTCACATCGGAGCTTTACCCGTGACGAATTCGATGCTCTCGGCCTACTCGGTGAGCATATTTCTGATCATCCTCACCTTGATTGTGCGCAGTCGTTTGCAAACGGTGCCGGGAAAATTACAATTTATTATCGAGACCATTTATACGTCGGCGCTTAATTTTGTGCAGGATATTACCAGAAACGATAAACTGACCAAACACATTTTTCCGGTGTTTCTTACCTTGATTTTGTTTTTTTGGACAGCTAATCTAGCCAACTTTTTGCCTGGCTTGTTGGCCGTTGAAGTCAATGGCACCCATCTGTATCGACCGGCTTTAGCTGATTATGCTTTGGTGATTGGTGTCACCATTTTGATTTTTTTCTTTGCTCAATTTACCGTCTTAAAATTTGTTGGGGTGAAAATTTATCTGAAGAAATTCCTGAATTTTTCCAGCCCGATTAATTTTTTTGTGGGGATTTTGGAGTTGATTGGTGAATTTGCTCGAGTCATTTCGCTGTCGTTTCGTTTATTCGGCAACATTTTCTCGGAAGAAGTGTTGATGCTGGTGATGCTGGCCATTGCCCCGTTTGTGGCTCCTTTGCCGTTTGCGCTACTCGGGTTATTGACGGCTACGATCCAAGCCTTATTATTCCCCTTGCTGGTCCTGCTGTTTGTGAATATCGCGGTGGAAGAGGGTAAGCATCAGTTAGCCCATTAATTTTGTTAATAAATAATAAGTAACATAACACTATGGATATCGAAGTCGCAAAAATGTTCGCCGCCGCCCTGGCCGTCAGTATCGGCGTAATCGGCCCAGCCATTGCCCAAGGGTTAATGGTGAGCAAAACCATGGAATCAATCGGTCGCAACCCCAGTATCGAGGGCAGTATCTTCAGTAAAATGGTCATTGCCATGGCTATTACCGAATCGCTCGGTATTTATGCCTTGGTGATTGCTTTGCTCATTCTCTTCGTCTAACACCGTATGGAATTGTTTTCTGCGCTGGGCATCGATTGGAAAATCCTCATTGCGCAGGTCGTCAATTTTGTTCTGCTCGGTTTTATCCTGTACAAAATTGGCTATCAACCGATCTTGAAATTCGTTCAAGATCGAACCACAAAGATTGAACTCGGCATCAAGCAAGCGGAACAAGCCAAAACGGCGTTAGATTCTGCTACAGCTGAACAAACCCGTATTCTTCAGGAAGCTAAGCAAGCCGCTCAACGTCTATTGGATGAAGCCAAAGCTCAATCGTTGCAGCAAGGACAGACCATCGTGGAACGCAGCAAGACGGAAGCCGGTAAGGTGATCGACCAAGCCAAGCAGGATATTCGGTTAGAGCATGACAAAATGCTCCAATCCGCCAAGGCCGAACTGGCCGATGTGGTGATCTTGGCCTGTGAACGTGTTTTGCGCGAAAAGCTCACTGCTCAAGAAGATAAGGCCCTGATTGAGCGATCCCTACAAAACATCAAGTAAGCCATGAAATAATATGCGTCTCACCCCACTGTATTACGCTCAAGCCTGGTCTCAAGCTTTGCACGAAGTGCCCCAAGCGCAGTGGTCAGACGTGTCTCGTCGTGCCCTCCAACACATCTATCAACATGGCCATGTGAAATGGCTGCCAGACATTACCCGCCAGGTGGCCCGGCTCGAGCACGAGCAAGCTGGCACAACGGCCGGCCCCGTCCGCTCCGGGGGGCCCCCCGGAGCGGAC
>CAYZUI010000094.1:0-9714 GCA_964481945.1 uncultured Gammaproteobacteria bacterium | reverse complement strand
CCCCCCCCCCCCCCGGTTCGCCGCTACGCGGACGAACCCAGCTGAGCTACATCAGGTTACATTATTTTTTAAACTTCTTCACTGCCAATAGCGTTGTGACCAATGCGATCATCTGATCTTTCTTTTTAGGATCACTTTCGGCAATTAACAAGGTCAACACAGTCAGGGCTGCTGGGTTAATATTTTTTGCACCGCTCACACTGGTTTTACGTAGAAACCACACAAACGCGAAAGCGCCAGACCGTTTATTACCGTCGACAAAGGGATGATTTTTGACCATGAAATAGAGTAAGTGTGCCGCTTTTTCTTCGATCGTTGGATAGATTGGTTTACCACCAAATGATTGCATGACATTACCAACAATCCCTTCAACACTGTGTTTGGTTTTTTCTTGGGCAAAAATGTCAGTCGCTTCACCTTGTTTGATCAGTTCAGTACGTAAATCACTAATGGCATCCGTTAACTGCTGACCAGTGAGCGTGATTGATTTTTTTGTCACACCACTAACAATCAGTGATTCTCGATCATAGGCATCCAGCGACATCCAGGTACTGGCAAATTCTTTGATCAATTCCAAAATGTTTTTTGGATCGATAACAATATGATCTGGCAATAAAGCCTGAATATCTGCTACGGATTCCAAAAATGTCTCGTAATTATACTTAATGCGAGATTTATTTATGGTGTAGCCTTCAATAATGTGGGAACGTAACGTTTTAGTTGCCCATTGGCGAAATTTTGTTCCAACAACGGAATTGATCCTATATCCAACTGCAATAAGAATATCTAGATTATAGATGTCCACCTGTCTTTTTACTGTTCTTCCAGACTCGTTTTGAACTAGTTCCATTTTGGAACTAGTTGCTTTCCTATCCAGTTCTTTCTCACTATAAATGTTTTGAACATGCTTTGAGATAGCCTGTGGGTTGACTCCAAACATATCGGCCATTTGCATGCGATTTGCCCAAATAGTTTCCTTACTAAAATCACCACGCAACTCAATCGCGCCGGATTTTGCTTGGTAGATAACGACTGAATTTTTCTTAACCATATCTAACCTATGGTATCACATTTGCCTCATAAAATAAACTAAAAAACCGCCTGGAATAGCGATTTTATTTGAGCCGTTGTGCGGATTTGAACCGCAGACCTACTCCTTACCATGGAGTTGCTCTACCAGCTGAGCTACAACGGCGGATGTAGTGCACCGCACAGACCAGCCGCTGTGTGGACGCCCCGAAGGGTGTGACAGCGACTGGTCTCTCCAGTTCACAACTGATCAATCTCCGCTTGATACTTCTCCAGTTTCTGATTCTCCGGATTCACATCTTTTAACTTATCAAGGGTACTTTGCGCCTTATACTTCAATTTGTTCAGAATCGCCACTTCAATAAAAGCATCCAGATTCTTTGGATTATTCGGTCCTAATTCCAGAGCCTGTTCAAACGATTCTAAGGCATCTTCATACTTTTCCAATTCAACTTGGAGTTTGCCCAACTCCCGATAAATCGCCTGATCTTTAGGATCCAACTGCACCATAAACTGTAAGGTGGCAATAGCGTGCACTTTATCGCCCATCGCTTCATACACTTTGGCTAAACCACGATAAGCATCCAATGACCGGCTGTCTAACCCCACCGCCGCAATAAATTTCTTTTCCGCTTCGGCTAATTTCCCGTCATCCAGCAACGCCGTACCCTCTTGCACAGCGGTGACCACTGATGTGGCAGTTGGTTCAGTTGTGGTACTGACTGCTCCTTTAGCAGCTTGGCGATACTTTTTTTCCAGTGTCACTAAGTTATGAAACAATCCTCGTAGCAACTTGGTGAGTACCTTACCAATTGGTTTAAGAAACGCTTGTACACTTAACCGTAATGTGTTGAGTTTACGACGTAGCCGATTTTCTACTAAGTTGGTCTTGCGTTTCTGTTGACGATGCAACGTCATAGCTTCCAAATCTAAGGCGGATGCTTTGGGAAACGCGCGCACATACACCGCCACCACTACAGTCAAGGCGGCTGCAGCAATGACTCCGGGAATGGCGTAATACAACCAGGTCATTACAAACTGATACGTTTAATGGCGGTTACCTGAATATTCTCACCCAGTTCGGCAATTTTTTCGGTAATGATATCCTGCACGCTGCGTTTATCATCCATCACAAAAGCTTGTTCCAATAAACACACTTCGCTGAAAAACTTGTTCAGCTTGCCGTCCATAATCTTAGCCTGCACGGCAGCTGGCTTGCCTTCTGCTTTCAACACTTCCCGATAGACCTCTTTTTCTTTGGCAATCACATCATTCGGCACTTCCGTACGTGTGATATAGCTGGGGTTAAACGCCGCCACATGCATAGCTACCTGATGGGCCAATTCTTTGAATTTGTCCGTGCGTGCTACAAAATCGGTTTCACAATTAATCCGCACCAGCACACCCACGCGGCCCTGCCCGTGCACATACGCTTCCACTAAACCTTCGGAAGCAACTCGGTCGGCTTTTTTAGCAGCCACTTTTTGGCCACGCTTGCGCAGTAGTTCGACAGCTTTGTCATAATTATCGTTAGCTTCCTGCAGAGCTTTCTTGGCATCCAGTACGCCCGCTCCAGTTTGTTCGCGCAATTGCGCAATCAGTTTTGTATCAACAGCCATACATTAGTTTTGTCAGAGACATGCCATGGCATGTCTTTACTAAATTTATTTATGATTGATTAGTTACAACAGCTTGATTCAGCGGTATACGAGCTTTACCACGTTCAACCGCCGCTGCCACTTGTTCGACAATATAGGTAATCGATTTCACTCCATCGTCATTCCCCGGAATCGGATAGGTTACTTTTTCTGGATTGACATTGGTATCGACCATGGCGATCACCGGAATGTGCATGCGATTGGCTTCTTTGATGGCGGTTTTTTCTTTCTTACAATCCACCACAAATACGGCGTCTGGCAATTTGATCATCTGTTCCACACCACCAACCACTTTCGTTAAATCCTCAATCTCACGCTCAAACATCAACTGTTCTTTCTTGGTGTAACGATCTTGCCACAAGCCTTGATCTCGTTCAGATTTTAATTGTGTCAGTTTTTTCATCAAATTACCGACATGACCATAGTTGGTCAGTAAACCACCCAGCCAGCGTTCAGTTATATAAGGCATGCCAATTCGTTCTGCCGCCGCTTTGACAATGGCTTGCGCCTGACGCTTCGTGCCTAAAAATAAGATAGTCTTACCCATGGCTGCCATCTCTTCGATGGTGGGTAAAATAGTGTCGAGCTGCTCCTTACTGCGCTCGAGATCAATAATATTGATTCCCTGACGGACGCCGAAAACGAATCGGTCCATTTTCGGATGTTTTTTGGACGGCTTATGACCAAAGTGGATGCCCGCTGTGAGCATGTCTTGGACAGTCACCGTTTGAGTGGTGTTGGACATGAAGATTATGTACCTTTAGCTACTACCGAGGCTGCGGTGAGAGCAAACGCTATCCAGTAGACGGCGTCGCCAGGTCCTCACGACATTGTGCCTGGGTATGGTTGGTTAAATGCTTGAATAGGCTACCACATCTTCTCCCTCCCTTGCAAGGGGAGGGCAGGGGTGGGGTATCTTGCATCTTATACCGAGGTATGCTAGGATATGCCTATGACCAAAATTAACAAAGAACTATTGAAAGGCTCATCGGATATCCTCCTCCTGAAGGTACTAGCCGATAAGCCCCTCTATGGCTACGAAATAGCCAAACAGATTAAACAATTAAGCGATGAGGTGCTGGCGATGGGTGAAGGTACGCTCTATCCCCTGCTGCATCGGCTTGAGCAAGCCAAATTGTTGGAATCATTCTGGCAAGATGCCAATGGCCGGAAGCGTAAATATTACGCCTTAACCGCACAGGGTAAAAAAATCTTACAAGCTAAAACCGCTGAATGGAAAGCGTTTACAGGAGCGATCAATTCGATCATCAGCTAATACTATGCGACGTGTATGGGAAGAAGAAATTAACAGTCACCTGTTAGATTGTGCTGAAGACCAAGCGATAGATTTAGTAGAGGCCAGGAAAAGATTTGGTGACGAACAGGCTATCTATCATGAATTGAAAATAATTCATCCCTGGTTGGCAGCTTATGCTGACTGGATTGTCATTGGTACTGTGCTAGTGGCCTGCTTGCCGTTATACCTAGGCAGCATTGTATTAGCCAATACGATTCCTGGTTTAATGGCAGAACGTCTATTGGTGTGGTGGTGGGGCACGGTGATTGCCCTGGGCAGTTTTGTGTTATTAAAGTGGCAATGGCAGATCATTACACCTGCAAAAAAAAGTTTAATTCTTTATGCCCTGGCCACCGGATTTGTCATGAGCGTTGCTCTGACGGTGACTCTCGACATCAATAATTTTGAAACCACTGTCTATAACAGCATCTTCAGTATTGTGCTAGGGATAGTTTTATGGTTGAGCTGGTCACGGTTATCAATTCACTATAAAAAACTTCTGCTCTATGTTGGCGTTGGATTATTGATTTACTTTGCTTGGCAAGAACACGCTTGGTTTGAATCAGCGTTGTTCCCAGGTTGTGCTTATGTACAACCAGATCCCTATCTGCTGCCGCCGAGTCAATGTGTGCAGTTCGCCTGGTTTAATCCGGTGTTACTGTTAGTGTATAGTGTGTTGGGAATAAGTGTTGGAATAGTCATTCAGTACGGTTATCGCTTATGGAAACAATCCAGCCAGTGGTATCGAAAAATAGTCACAACGAGTGTTTTTATCATGATGCCAGTCACGCCGTTCTTTATTTCCGGCGTGAATCAATCTGGTCAACTGGATGCCCTACCGTGGAAACGTGACATCTATCAAGCCTATGTCGATATCCTTGGTCGTCGTCCAGAACAAAAAGATTATGATTTTTATGAACAGACCCGCTCCTATCAGCATCTTTCGAAAGTGCGGGAAGTGCTGTATCAGTCGGACGAACGACGCGTAAAAATAAAACTGCTCTATCCAGAGATCTCAGACGAACAGCTAGACGACTATGCTGACTCTGTCATGACTATTGATGAGATAAAAAAAGATTTAGAATTGGCCGACTAAAAAATTTTATCTATGATACCTCAGATTGCGATCTATCTAGCGCTGATCACTCCGACCACCATCGATACCGTGCCGGTGTACCCCACGAATCATATTGTGATTGCCCAAGAACCGACGCAAGAATACGAATGGGACACGGTGGCGCTACCGGAATCTTGGCCACTCAATACCTACTATGTGGAATTATGGGACGCAGATAATCAACCCATTGCTGGTCATACCGCCACCAAACTGACGAGTCATACCATCGACATCAGCGATATCGATGCCAGCTTGACACCCAGCCTCCGGGTGGTGATTTTTCAACCACCGGATACTCCTGCTCCCCCGTCTGATTACGCTGTCTATGTAACGTATCAAGAATATCCCAACGTTCGTTTATTTGTTCTTCTGATCGCAGCCACATTCATCTATCTGATGATTTTGATTTGGTCTATCAGCCACCGACAATCAATCCGTCAACTACCTGGGGCCATCAAAAATCTATTGCGTGGTCAAGCCGTTTCTTCTCTCCATGCCAGTGTCATTACCACTATCTTTGCCGGTATATTCGGTGCAGTGTTAGGTTCATTTATTGGTGGCATTCAAATCATCTACGTCCTCATCAAACTCCCCTTCTTGATGAGTAGCGCTTTGCTTATTTCTTTTACCACTTTGGCCATCATGAGTTTGTTGTTAGGCATCAATAAGTCGATCAAAGAACTTTGGAATATAGCGCTGAATTTACTGGCTGTCACAGCTCTGGGTTTAGCTTCGTTCAGCCTGTTGTTAGGTTTCTACATCAGCTACCCCTTGAATCATGATCAAGTACTGATTGCCACTGTGGTATTTTTTGTGGCGGCTGGTGTACTAGCCCTCACCGTATTGTACCGCTGGGTGCGCAATCCAGTGGTGCCCATCATCTGGTTAGTGGTGTATGGCTTGGTCTTTATGCAAATGGGCTGGCTGCTGCGACCATGGGTAGGGGTGATTGACCCCGTGCATGAAACCGTACCAATCGCCAGGGCCAACAGCGGTAATGTCTTCATCGAATTAATTAATTTAGTAAAGTAACTCACAGCCATATGAAACTATTCCCCACATCAAATCTGCTACTAAAACACCAAACCAGATTATTTGATGATATCCTAAACCACAAAATAAAATCAGGTCAGCTATTAGAGTTAATTTTGGTTAGTCTCGTTAGTTTAATTATATTCGGTGGTGTCATGAGTTTGTCTTTCCCTCACTGGTGGCACGCCATGGATGTAATGTGGAAATTGATTGTCCTGCTGTTTGGTACACAGGCCCTCTGTTTACCGGCTCTCTATGTCTTTAGCTCAATTCGTGGATCGCGTATTACGGTCGGACAATTACTATTGAGCACTATGGCCGGTGTGACTACAACGGCTGTTGTACTCGTGTCCCTTTCGCCAATCGCTTGGTTCTTTACCTGGTCAATGACTGGCAATATTGATCTACTGCGCGTCATGAATGCACTCATGATTGGTTTAGGAATGCTGTTTGGTATTATCTTACTGGCCCGATCATATTATTTCTACCACAAGTCTCTCAAACAACAATATCCAGATAATAAATCGGCCGTCGATATACTCATCCTCTGGTTGATTTTGATCATTATTGTCACCAGCCAAATGGCCAAAAAACTTGGACCTTGGTATATCGTGAATTAACATGATATACTGGTGGCATGAAAAAGATACTTTTTTTGGGTATAGTTGTTCTATTAGTAACTGGTTGTGCCGGTTTGAACAAAATTCAATCCGGTATTGAAACCTATCAAGACACCAAAGCATTGTTGGGTGATAGCAGTGAGCATCACACGGTGATTGTGGCTGGCTACGGTACCCCAGTGAAAGGCAACACTACTTACCAAGATTACATTAAAGCGGTCGCTACCTACGTGAATAATGAAACCAACAACGTTCATTCGGTGGTATTTACTGGTGGCTATACCGATGATCAAAACCTGTCGGAAGCGGAAAGTATGAACAGCTACTTCAACTCACAGGTGAATACGGTGGCTCTGCAAACGCGCGGCATCAAAGTGTTGAAAGAAGAATGTGCGATTGTGTCGTGGCAGAATATCAGCTACAGCCAAGAACTGTTACTGGGCAAAGACGTTACTCCTACACAAGTCACCTTATTTGGTGATACCAACCGGTCAGATAAATTAAAAACCTTCGCTATCTATAAATTTAATTTATCCAATGGTCTGCCAGATGATGTGACTGATTTAGTGAATCGTTCCCTCAACGCCACCAGTGTGGATTATCAGGGATTCGATTTTGGTGATTCCACCGATACGGAAGATGAACGTAACGCTAAGTTTGCCGCCGAAGTGTTAGGGGCCTACGATACCGCAGTCGGCAATGAACTCCTGAAAAAACGCCTCACCGAATGGTCGGATACCTATGGCTATGATGTGGCGGATAATTTAGTGAAAAAAGGCTGTAGCCAATATAAGGGATTCTAATGACCATAAATAAAAAAGTATGGTTGGGAATAAGTCTAATTGCTGTCATTCTCGTATTGGTAATCCTTATTGTGGTTGAGATAATACCACTCAAGCGTTGGGTTTGGATATTTGATAATGCCGGCCAGGGCGATATGAGATGTGTTAAAGTCTCAATTGTTCAGATAGACTATTGGAATAACCAAGGTTCCTGCGCCGAAGAAGCTTCCGCAATAGCTGTTTATGCCACAGCCAACTGAAGCTACAGCTTCAAGACCATGGTTTAAGAACCGTCGAGAACTACACCAAGTGCAAAGCAGAAATTGGCGACGTGGTAAAAACCGGCCCGATAGCTTAGTTGATCGTTATAAATTTGATATTTATGACAAACGAACGTAGACGACCACCACACCGGCCTAGAGGGCCTAAACCAGAGCAAGCCACCGTGATTGATTTCGCTAGCAGAAAACGTTTAGGTGAAGAAGAAATTGCTCAACGCGCCGGAGAAGACGCTGCCCAACCTCTAACGGATGAAGATTTATTAAAAGTTGCCCACGAACGGCAAGTGTTCACGTGGCCAGATATGATGGCACGAGCCAAAGCCTTGACTGGCGAAGCCTTGGACACTGATGTCTTGCGTTTATTAGATGCCCGTTATCATTTTTCTGGTGATGCAATTGCGTACGAAGATTCCGCCTTACGTACCGGCATGGATCATTTGACAGCGGCTCATCGGGAAGTAAGACATACAAACGAACAACATCACTTATGTAGTGTCGATTATAATGCCTTGGCCGTGGCTGTTCTACAATTTTTGCGCGGCAATAACTATGTGGAACAGATGTTAGGTGACCGGGTACCGGAACCACTGCGAAAAAATGACCACTGGGAGAGGGTGATGCGAAAATTTCGGATCACACCCCAAATGCGTGATGATACGTATGCGGTATTAGCATTGATTGGCCGCCACGATCGGCCAGCGCTGAATCCGTTGGTTATACGACCAGATCTATTGACGTTTTTACGGGCAATTACTGCCGAGCGAGCCATCCAATGGGCTATTGGCCTTACTCCCGCCGACATTGACGAACTTGCCGGACAAATAAATTCACTGGCGATTAGCCCCTTGGTGGATTGGCATCTGATACAGCGCGGCGAGGCGTATTTTACTTCTGATCAACCCAGCCAAGCTGAACAAACCTTGCGTCAGCTTGATCAACAAGCTGGGAAAAGCTGTCTGACCAGGCATGAAATTCGGGCATTGATTACCGCTTACCATACCGGACGTCGTTGACACTTTATAACCGCTGTGGTACTCTACGCTCCGATATGAAACCTGACGTTCACCCCAAATACTTCGAAACCGCCACAGTTACCTGTTCGTGCGGTAACACGTTTACCACCGGATCGACCGTTGAAGTAATTACGGTTGAAGTCTGTTCCAGTTGCCACCCATTTTTCACCGGTAAACAGAAATTTGTCGATACGGCCAGGCGCGTGGAGAAATTCCAGGAGCGCACCAAGAAATCGCTCGATGTGAGCGCCCAGCGGGGAAAATCTAAAACTGTCAAACGAGCCGCCAAGGCGGGTAAGAAAGCCGCCAAGTCTGCTTTGAAAAACGCACTTACGTCTTAGATGATTCCTAGCCTCACGGAGAAAATCGCTTTGTTGCGCAAGCGATTCGGCCAGCTTCAGGCTGACTTGCAAGATCCGGCCGTGTTGCAAAATCCCCAACAGTTGAAAAAACTGTCGGTTGAGTTTGATGAACTGAAGGAAAAAATTGTCTTGTTTGATCGTTATCACAGTGTGCAAGTTGCTCTACACGATGCCGCACAAACCGTGCAAGACGGCAGTGATGCCGAACTGGCAGCCCTGGCCAAAGATGAAGTGGAGCAACTCCGTCCGCAACTGGCCGCCTTAGAACAGAAAATTCAAATTGCTTTGATTCCACCTGATCCACTGGATCAAAAAGATATTATCGTGGAAATTCGCGCTGGGGCCGGGGGGGATGAATCGGCTTTGTTTGCTGCCGAACTGTTTCATCTGTATTCGCAGTATGCCGCCAGCCAAGGTTGGCACGTCAGTGTGCTGAGCTCCAACCGCACTGGCATTGGTGGCTTTAAAGAAATTATTTTTGAAATCACCGGTCAAAAAGTCTATTCCCAGATGAAATATGAAT
>CAYZUI010000093.1:0-5909 GCA_964481945.1 uncultured Gammaproteobacteria bacterium | reverse complement strand
ACGACGCGTTTTATACCGGCATTGAGCATAATCTTGGCACAAATTTTGCAGGGTGAGTGAGTACTATACAGTGTGCCACCCTCGGTAGAACTCCCATGCACCGCCGCTTGGATAATAGCATTTTGCTCGGCGTGAGTCGTGCGCACACAATGGCCATTCTCCATCTGATGACCAATCTCGTCACAGTGGCCCAAACCGCGCGGCGCTCCATTATAGCCAGTGGAAATAATATATTTATTCTTCACCAGGACGGCTCCAATATGGGCTCGATCACAGGTAGCGCGTTGGGCCACTACTTTAGCAATATCCAGAAAATACTGATCAAGGTCAGGTCGAGCGTGAGACATACCAGCAGTATATCAGGCAGTGATGGACAATGGAACCCCTGGTCCCATCGAGGTGGTCAGCGTCAGCGAACGAAGATAGGTGCCTTTGGCTGTGGGTGGTTTGACTTTACGGATAGCATCAATTACTGCTTGGGCGTTGGCGACAAGGTGATCAGCTGGAAAAGACACTCGCCCAATGGCTAGATGCACATTGGAGGCGGTATCATTTTTAAAGTTGACCTTGCCTTGTTTTAAGGCGGTGACCATTTTCTTGACGTCGGTGCCTACGCTTTCCGTTTTCGGGTTGGGCATCAAACCCTTCTGACCCAGTAACCGAGCTACCGGTCCTAATTGTTTCATCATATCCGGTGTAGCCACAGCCACATCGAACTCAATTTTACCGGTAGTTTTAATTTGTTGAATCACTTCCGCGGTTCCAATGATGTCTGCACCGGCGGCCTTGGCCTCGGCTTCATGGTTGGGGCCAACAAAGGCGATCACGCGCTTGGTTTTTCCGGTACCATGCGGTAACTGCACGGAGCCACGAACGGTTTGCTCCGATTTTTTCGGATCAACACCTAACCGGGCGTGCAACTCCACACTGGCATCAAATTTTACTGGAGATTCTTTGAGTAGGGCAATAGCCTCAGCTACGCTATACTGCTTATGCGCGACAATTTTGCTGGCAATGGCTTGATAACGTTTCGATGGTTTCATACAGGTAGTTAATCTTCAATAGTCAACCCCATTTGTCGGGCGGTGCCGGCAATAATCGACATGGCAGCGTCAATATCATGGGCATTTAAATCAGGCATTTTTTTCTCGGCGATGTCTTTGAGTTGCGCTTTAGTTATTTTGCCTACTTTATCGGTCAGAGGTTTGCCGGAACCCTTTTCAATACCAGCGGCTTTCTTCAATAATTCGGCAGCCGGCGGTGTTTTGAGCACAAAGCTAAAAGTGCGATCTTCATACACGGTAATCACCGCTGGCAAAATATTACCGCGTTGATCTTGGGTGCGTTCATTAAACTGCTTACAAAAATCTTGGATATTTAAACCATGTTGCCCCAAGGCTGGGCCAATGGGAGGCGCTGGGTTAGCCGCTCCGGCCGGAATTTGTAGCTTAATCTGGGTTTTTACTTTCTTTGCCATACAGGTTATCTAGTCAAGTTAGATTTTCTTTAATTGCAGCGGGTCAAGTTCAACCGGTGTTTCTCGGCCGAACATCGAAACCAATACTTTCACTTTACCACGCACTTCATCCACTTCAGCCACCTTGCCTTCCATGTCTTTAAATGGACCATCCACAATGCGAATGGGATCAGACGGTAACAGATCCAACTTCATGGTGGGCTGTTCGATGCCCATGCGCCGTTGTAGCTCTTTAATTTCCTCTTCGGAAATGGGCGTGGGGGTAGTTCCCGAGCCAACAAAACCGGTGACATTGGGCGTATTGCGTACCACGTACCAAGAATCATCCGTCACGATCATTTCCACTAAGACATATCCAGGAAAAATCTTTTCCGTGACGACTTTACGCTTGCCGTTTTTAATACGAATCTTTTTTTCGGTTGGTACCAACACATTGAAGATGCGATCTTGCATATCCATCGATTCAATCCGTTGACGCAGATTATCGGCCACGTTTTCCTCATAGCCGGAATAGGTGTGCAACACGTACCAACGTCGACCTAGGGCAGCAGTTTGTTTCGGCATAAAATAAAGCGTTTAGGCTAAATCGATCAAGTAATTAAGACCCAGCGTGAACAGGTAATCCACTAACCCTAAAAAGGCGGCAATCACGACAGAAAATGCTACGACAATACCGGTGCTGCGCAAAGCTTCCTGGCGAGTGGGCCAGGCCACTTTCTTTAATTCAGCAACAGATTCTTTAAGATAGCTGGGGAGTGAAAAAGCCATGCATGCATTGAAATTTAAAAAGGCCCTGTGGCCAGTCCATAATGTACATTAACTGTATCTATCTTGTCAACACGGTCGAATGAGATCCCACCCTTCCCTCCCTTGCAAGGGAGGGACCGAGGGAGAGATCGGGAAGGTGTTCACCACGGCGTCGTCTTAAAATGTAAATGAAAACCAATACGATTCACCAAAATATGTAAGCTGATACCCAGGCTTAAGGCTAAAACCCACGTCAGGATATCTACGTCAATGAATAATTCCAAGGCCAATAACGCTCCAACGAGAAAATCAATCTGATCAAAGGGAAACCAACTGGCTCCAGCGGCGATGTGGAAACGCCGCTTCACAAAGCTTTTTACTAAATCACCCAGAATGGCACACCCGCCAAACAGAAAACCAAACCACCAAGGAAATTGCGCATAGTCATAAGCCGAGATCGCCTGAAATAGTGGTAACTGTCCGGCCAGATACCACTGCATAAAGAATAGCAATCCGGCCGATATGGTGGCTACTACTAGACCGCGCCAGGTTTTATGATTGCCAAAAATACGTCGTCCTGCATCAATCGGCTTCGCCAAAACTGCTAGTCGATCTTTCACGAGCACCGGCGCCATGTTGGCTAACGCCACCGGTAGAAAAAACCACAGTAAGCGTGCAATCCAACTAAGAACGCTCATTTAAATATCCAGATTGGTGACGGATTTAGCTTTGGATTGAATAAAGCGTTTTCGCGGCGCCACTTCGCTACCCATCAAAATATCGAAGATTTCATCGGCTTTTTCGGCATCATCAATCGTCACTACTTGCATCACGCGTGAGGCCGGATCCATGGTGGTTTCCCAAAGTTGTTGTGGATTCATCTCCCCTAGACCTTTATAACGCTGGATATTCACACCCGAGACTGTTTGCCCTCCACCCGTGCCACCTTCCTCGGTCACTGGCTCTACCACTTTGGCAGTTTTTCCTTTGGCGGAGGTCAATTCAGCCACGGCCTGATCGCGTTCTTGATCGGAGAAAGCATATTTCACTTCCCGCCCTTTGCTAATGCGATACAGCGGCGGTTGAGCTATGAACAGGTGACTTTGTCGAATCACTTCAGGAAAATGTCGGAAAAATAACGTCAGCAACAATGTGCGAATATGGGCTCCATCCACATCGGCATCGGTCATAATAATAATGCGGTTGTACCGTAACTTGGTTAAATCAAACTGCTCGCCGATATTCGTGCCCATAGCAATAATCAGATTCTTGATTTCGTTATTAGCCAGCATTTTATCGAGTCGAGATTTTTCCACGTTCAAGATTTTTCCACGTAACGGCAGGACCGCTTGAAAACCTCGGTCCCGGCCTTGTTTGGCTGAACCACCGGCCGAATCACCTTCCACAATATAGATTTCACATTCCTCTGGCTTGCGGGATGAACAATCGGCTAACTTACCGGGCAAGGTAATGCCTTCCAAAGCACCCTTGCGCAAAACCGTATCACGCGCCGCCCGAGCGGCTTCCCGAGCCTGTTGGGCAATTACGCATTTGCTGATGATTTCCCGACCATCATGGGGATTTTCTTCAAGAAACGCGGCAAAATAGTCGCCAAACACCGTCTCGACGATGGGTTTAATTTCGGCGTTACCTAGTTTTGCCTTGGTTTGACCTTCAAATTGCGGATCAGGCAGTTTCACAGAAATAACCGCCGTCAGACCTTCGCGCACATCCTCACCTTGCAAATTCTGATCCTTTTCCTTGAGAAAACCTTGCTTGCGCGCGTAGTTGTTCAGGGTGCGGGTTAAGGCCGTACGAAACCCTTGCACATGCATGCCACCTTCCACGGTATAAATGTTGTTGGCAAAACCGTAGACGATTTCATTGTAGTCGGCATTATACTGCACGGCGACTTCTACTTTGACCGATTCCACTTCTTTTTCCACGTAAAAGACCTTCTCTTGTTTGGTTTCTTTGAGATGATTGAGGTGACGACAATATGACGCCACGCCACCCTCAAAATAGTAGGTGTAAGTTTGCACGTTGCGTGAATCTCGTTTATCAAACAATTGCAAAGTTAATCCCTTGGTCAGGTACGCCTGCTGACGCAAATGATCTAAAATGAATTTCCATTCATAGTCATGCACCGTAAAGACCGAATCATCCGCATGATAGGTAATAATCGTTCCCGTTTCGGTGGATTTACCCACAACTTTCACGTTGCCCTGTGGTTTGCCTTTTTTATATCTTTGTTCATACAATTTTCCATCTCGTTTCACTTGGGCAATCAATTCAGTAGACAGTGCATTCACCACCGAGACGCCCACCCCATGTAACCCACCGGATACCTTATAACTGCCCCCGCCAAATTTTCCGCCAGCGTGTAGTTTAGTTAAAACGGTTTCTAAGGTAGATATTTTAGTCACTGGATGTTTTTCCACTGGTATACCCCGACCATTATCTTCTACCGAGACATAGCCATCCGGCAGCAACGTCATGGTGATCACGTTGCAAAATCCGGCCATAGCCTCATCAATAGAATTATCCACCACCTCCCAAATCAAATGATGCAGGCCAGCGTGGGCGGTATTACCAATATACATACCTGGCCGTTTACGGACTGGCTCCAGGCCTTCTAAGACGGTAATTTGGGCTGCGCCGTAGGCATGGCTGGGTGATGGTTTTTTGGCCATAGAGTAAAAAAGGATTTAGTAACGATGGGTGGCGTTAAATTGCTTGTGTAAGGCTTGCACAATAGTATCACGTATTTTTTCCGCTTCGTCCATAGCGAGGGTGCGCTCAACACTTTGCAACATCAACCGGATACCTAAGGCGTTTTTATAGATATCAAATACATCAACCCCAACTAACAAATTACCACCAGATTTTCTGATGACCGCTTCAACGTCACTCCATAGTGGTGACTCTGGAAATTCAATAGATAGGTCTAGTTCAATACCTGGAAAATCAGATAACGGAACAAATTTCTTTACCCTATCACCCTGGTTAAGACAATACCCCAAATCTAGCTCAAGTCCGGCGGCATACCACTTGCCAACCTTAAACAAACTCTTTTTGCCTTCGTAACCAAATAATGTTTCATATCCTTTGGCTTGTCGGTAGACGTTTGGCGAGTCGCCAACACAGAGTACGGCTAGATGGTTCTCTTCTCTATCCGGCAAATAGACATGACCATACTCTACTAACGTAAAATTTCGTTCACCTCGATCAACGTTTCGTTCGGCGGTGTTCATGAGATTTCTAAATAAATCAGTTCTCAATATTGCCTGGTTTGGATTGATTGGGTTTAATAAACGAATGGACTGATCATCCCCTTTGTCCTTAGCATAAAACGAGTAATTGTAAACTTCATAGGCGCCGGCCTCGATGGCTTTTTGTACAAGTTGCTGAGCCAGCTGCCACACTGGTTCCACCGCTTGTGGTTCAAGTGTACCGACCAGTGGCACTGGCGTAATGGCGTTATAGCCGTACATTCTGGCAACTTCCTCCACTAATTCCTCGGCAATGGTCAGATCACTACGGTGGGCCGGAGGGACAACTTGCAATGTGTCTGCGCCAGTCACCGTACAACCCAATTGAGTCAAAATGTCTACGATGTGTTGTTGATCAACCGGTGTACCCATCAGACGTTGGACATATTCCACAGCTAAAGGAATCGATTTAG
>CAYZUI010000092.1:0-2311 GCA_964481945.1 uncultured Gammaproteobacteria bacterium | reverse complement strand
GGGGAGGGTGCCCCGAAGGGGCGGGTGGGGTTTGATGCTGCCGACATCAGAATCGTTTCCAATTGTAGTAAGGTAGATTGTAAAGAGCAGTTACTTTTTGAGTAGAGACGCGTGCAAGCACACACCGCTACATTCAAAAAATAACTCACGAGTTTAGCATGTTTTTTCGCTTTTGTCAATGCGCGGAGCACAGTAATCCATTTCTGTTAGAAAAAGACCTAAAATAAGGCAAATTTGACTAAAGATCTGATGCGGTGTAAAGATAATACTAGGCGTCCATAAAATAGCTAATTTATTTAAGAGACGCTTTTATGTCTAAACGTCCCACAGCGCAGGAACCATCTGCTTCTTATCAAGATATTCTTAAGGCAATCAATGGATTCGCCGATGAGATGGAAGGTCGTTTTGTTAACGTAAATGAACAATTCGATTATCTGAAGAAGAACTTGAAAGAACGCTTCAATGACCTCGAAGATGATTTGACTACAGTTAAACAAGAGCAAACTCGTCAGGATGTTGTTTTATTTGAGATCAAAACGGCCCTGTTTAAAATGAATAGTCGCTTACAAGTATTACCAACGAAGGATTATCTCGATGAAAAAATTGGTTCGGTGCGTGGTGATATTACGGGAAAGCAAAAAAATACATACGAGGCACTCAAAAAGGTGGTCAAGATACTGGAACGAAAAAAGGTTGTAGAACCAGACGAAGCCAAAACTATTTTAAAATTGGTCGAGTTTCAACCAGAATAGTGGCCAGGATAGCGAGGTAGGTCCACATCACGGCAGTGCCTTGTAGGAAGTTGTCTCCAATACTCATGCCCAGTAGAGCAATAATCAAGGCGACGCCAAACAGGGCGTATTTTTTTTGCCAACTGGTCTCCTGATGTGAGCGGTAGTGTCGCCATAACGTGGTGATCAGGCTCAACCAAAATAACAGGTACAATCCTAGGCCAACAAAACCAACTTCAATCGCCAACCGCAAATAATCATTATGCGCTTCTAGAGCATCGAAAAAGCCAATATCACCCTGTTGGCGTAAGGTGACAAAATTGCCTAAACCAAATCCCAGCAGCGGAGACCGCAACGTTTTTGGTGACATTTGCTTGAATACTTGGATGCGCCAATCAATTGAATCAGCTTCTTCATCACGAGTAGTGATACGATGCAGCACAGCGATATCGTTCAGATTATAATTAAACGTGTTGATCATAACGCTATTTAACAATTGCCAACCTATCATCAAACCAACCACTGCACCAACACCAATCAGCAAGTATTTTCTAAAGTACACCCAGCCCAGGATGGTGATCAACACAGCGAAACCGAGGTACGCTCCACGAGTATAGGTGAAGGCTAACGCAATCAAACCGCCGGCCAATACCCAAGGATAGAGCAGGGATTGTTCTAACTTCGTTTTTTTCAACTGCTGAATAATCAAGAGACTGGTAGCGGCGACTAAGTAAAAGCCGAGCACATTAGGGTGCCCGAACGTGCCGTACACTCGATTGTCTAAGCCGCCAAAGGATAATCCGGTGGCGGTGAGTAATTGAAAAATAGCCAGCGCCACCGGTACCACCATGGCCACGGCCAGCACCGGTACCAACCGAGTCAGGGCATGAGGTCGTTGACTAGCCACGTGGTAGGCGACAATGAAGATAATCACCATCGACAAGACCCGTAGCAGTTCTGAAATAGTTGTCATTACATCCAAACTGACAACCAGAGAAGCCGCTCCCCACGCCAAGAAGGCCATAAGCCAACCCACTCCTGGGATGCGACTCAAGGCGACTCGTTCGGTGAGCACGATACTGACAAACCACCCAATCACCAACAAAGCCACCACGGCGTTGAGATTCAACGTGAGGGTTTGATAAGTGAAGACAGTGTAGCTGGAAAAAGCGTCGATGAGCGGTCGGACAATCAGTAGAGCGTATAAACCATATTCTTTTCTCAACACAAAAATTGGGAGTAACAAGATGACGGTGGCCAGACTAATGGCCGCTAGGACTGACATAAACTAAAAATTTGTTCATAAAGCTTGGCTTGAGTGCTCCAGGCATGGTGTTGTTCAATATATTTCCGGCCTAACGAGCCCACTTGCAGGCGCAAAGCTTCATCATGGACTAATTGAATCGTCGTATCGGCAAAATCGCGCGGCGTTGACACTTTGCGAATCGGTGAAGTTTCTAAGCCAACGCAGGCTTCCGCATAAGCCACCACCGGTAGACCGCAGGCCATGGCTTCGAGCATGGTATTGCGCATACCGAAACGCAGATGCAGCGGCGAGACGTACACCGCCGCCTGCCGCA
>CAYZUI010000091.1:0-3274 GCA_964481945.1 uncultured Gammaproteobacteria bacterium | reverse complement strand
GGAGTGAGGGGTAGAGGTCCTGCCTATGCCGAAAGTAACCTTTCTCATCGATAATAAAACCGCGGATGCTCAAGCGGGTGAGTTATTGCGCGAAGTCTGTCAGACCAACGATTTTACCTTACCATTTGGCTGCGAAAATGGAGTCTGCGGTACATGTCTGGTAGCGGTAAAGTCTGGCGCCGAACACCTTTCGCCGAAAACGAACCAAGAAAAAGAAACGCTTGATGTTTTAATGGCTTATGAGGATCAACGCCTAGCCTGTCAGTGTCGCGTGCAGGGCGGTGACGTCATCATTGATCTCGAATAATGTTGTTTCAACTGCTCACTGCTCAACCGTTGTTTATCCTCCCTTGGATACTGGCGGTATTAGTATCCATCGGCTGGCACGAGTTTGCTCATGCCATGGCCGGTTATTGGCAAGGGGATGATACCGCCCAGCGCGCCGGACGTTTAACCTTGAACCCATTGGCACATGTGGATTGGATGGGTTTGATCTTGCTCTTGCTGGTAGGGTTTGGCTGGGGTAAACCCACACCGTTCAATCCATACAACTTGAAGTTAAGAAAATGGGGCAGCGCCGTGGTGGCTTTGGCTGGTCCAGCGTCCAATTTTATCATGTTGGCCATGGCTCTTAGTATCTATAAGTTACTTGGTTACTCGGCGTTAGCGTGGACAGATACCTCAAATTTATTGGAGGTTTTTTTGCTGTTTATGGCTGAACTGAATTTGGTCCTGGGAGTTTTTAATTTAATCCCCATCCCACCCTTAGATGGATCAAAATTGCTCTATACGTTGCTTGGACCGGGTCGGCAGCAGTTGATTATACAATTAGAACGGCAAGGCCCGTGGTTACTGCTCATTTTGATCTTTTTTGGACAGGGCATCTTATCCTGGTTGATGCAGTTTGCCTTTGTGTTCGTCTACAGTCGGTTTGGCTTGATCTAGTAGTTGGTGTTATACTGGTACAGCTAAATCAATAACCTAGCACACGTATGTCGTTTGTACTTTCCGCCTTATTGTTCACGTTACCGTTAGTTACGCCCTCAACAGAGAATAGTCCAGAGATCGGTACGGCTGAACGAGTGGGCAAAAAACCAATTCCAACTCTGGTCACCTGGACACAATCTGATAAGGCCGATACGGGCGAGGTAACAGTTGATCATTTTGAAGTACTGGTGACAGATTCTAGTGGTGTAGAGTTGGCGCGAGTTGAAGTTCCGGCCGGTACATTTAGTGTCGAGTTGAATAAGACCACTGTGCCAGATTTAAAGGTCTATAGTCGCTACGTTATTGAAATTTTTGAAGTACGTACAGATGGTACAGAAGAGGATAGCTTTACCGAAGATTTTCATACCGGTCCGCCAAAATTAAAGAATATTCGTGTGACGGACAAAGCCAACGAATTCGATGGTTCTGTGTCGGCTGTGTTGCGTTGGCGTCAACCCACCACCCTGAAAGGCAATTACTTAACGTATGAATACAAGGTGGCACTGAAGAAAAATAAGAAGAACTTGGTTTTGGACGATTCGGAGTATGGGGATATGAAAAGCCTTGCCTTAAAAGATTTACCGCACAAACGTTTACAAGTGAAGGTACGAGCCGTAGGTAGTAGTTCCACCTATGGCACAGGCCAATGGTCAGCCTGGAAAGAATTCAATACCCCGCCGGCTGATTAATTATGCGGTTAGGGCTGATTGGGGCGGCGGTCTTGGTTGGATGGGTGACGATTATCCAGCCTGTTGCCGCGTTGATTAATCAACCCACCGTTGAGGCCGAGGCTACTGCACCGCGTCAAGCAACTGTCTTGTGGGATGTCCCTACTGAAGCATCGGCCAACGGCGATAAAGTAGTCAGTAGTTGGGAGCTTGATCTGGCGGATAATTTTTCTTTTACTGGAGCCGATACCTTTACCTATGACGCGGCTGTGTTATCAGCCGCTTTAACCCGTGCGCATGGTTTACGCAGTATTAGCCAGTATTACGTTCGGGTGCGGGCCTTATACACGGATGCCACCGCCAGTAACTACGGCAGTACCAGTTTTTATACCATGATTGGTCAACTGAAGAATTTACGAGTGCAACAGGGTACCAGTGGTACAGCCACATTAAAATGGAATAAACCGATACGGGAAGCGGACACCATTACCTATAATGTGCGGTTGTATCGTAAAAAATTAGTGTTTGAAGACAGTGTCTACGGCAAAAATAATTTGACGGTAACCGGTTTAACGGTCGGTAAACGTTATTCCTTCAAAGTGCGCGCTCGGCATGACAGCAAATATGGCATAGGCCAGTGGTCTGATAAAAAGTATTTTAAGGCCCGTTGACAGTTTTTAGGTTATTCTGGTACACTACGCCGCGTTATGCCAACAATCAATCAGTTAGCCCGTAAAGGCCGTAAACAAACTCCGAAAAAATCCAAGGTTCCGGCATTGTTAAGTAGTTTTAACGCGATCCAACGTCGGCGTAAAGATTTACCAAAAGGCAGTGCCTTTAAGCGTGGCGTCTGCACCAAGGTCACTACCACCACTCCAAAAAAACCGAATTCAGCCTTGCGTAAAATTGCCCGGGTACGTTTATCCAATGGTATGGAAGTCACGGCTTATATTCCCGGAGAAGGGCATAATCTGCAAGAACATTCCATTGTGCTGATTCGAGGTGGTCGGGTGCATGATTTACCAGGTGTCCGTTATCACATTGTGCGCGGTGTGTATGATACGGCTGGCGTGGAAAATCGTCGCCGCAGCCGATCCGTCTACGGAGCTAAACGACCCAAATCGTAATATCATTGTATGCGTGGAAAACAATCCGTTCACCGTTCTATCTTGCCCGATCCCGTCTACAACAGTACGGCGGTGGCAAAGTTTATTAATTACCTTATGCTCAATGGCAAAAAGTCGGTGGCACAACAGATTTTCTTTGGGGCAATGAAGACCATTGCAGAAAAAACTGGTGGACCGGGCCTTGAGGTGTTTGATAAGGCGATCAAAAACGTCTCCCCCTTAGTGGAAGTGAAGGCTCGGCGGATCGGTGGTGCAAATTATCAAGTGCCTATTGAAGTGCGGGGTGAACGACGGTTTAATCTGGCTTCACGGTGGATTATTGGTGCCGCGCGCTCGAGAAAAGGTAAACCGATGGCAGAAAAATTGGCTCTCGAAATTATGGACGCTTCCAATGAACAGGGTGATGCCGTGAAAAAGCGCCAAGATGTTCATCGCATGGCCGAAGCGAACCGAGCATTTGCGCATTTTGCTTAACCCCCCCCCCCCCCCCCC
>CAYZUI010000090.1:0-1985 GCA_964481945.1 uncultured Gammaproteobacteria bacterium | reverse complement strand
TCGGCGGAATTGTTTTCAAGATGTGGATTTACACGGTGAAAGTCATCGGTTTATTCCGGCCATTTTGAAATTATATGGTTTTTCGGTTGGTGAAGTGCCAGTGGAACATCGCCTACGGCAAGCCGGCCGAACCAACTATTCCAATAACCGCATCCTCAAGGGTTTTGTTGATATCATCGGCTTATGGTTCTGGCGTAATTATTCGCATCGTCCATTGCATTTGTTTGGTGGCCTCGGCGTAACGTTCGTAGCACTCGGCATGGGGCTGCTCGCTGTTTTGGCAGTGCTGCGATTAGTGTGGGAATATCCCCTCTCCACCAGCATCTGGCCACTGGTAGCGGTGTTGAGTATTGTGGCCGGCCTGCAACTGTTTATTACCGGATTAGTGGCTGAAGTCCTGACCAAAACCTATTATCGTGAAGGCCGCACTCCCTACACCGTCAAATCTGTCATCCGGCATGACTAAACCTACCGTGTTGGTGATTGCACCAACGCCGTATTTTTCGGATCGCGGCTGTCATATTCGTATTTACGAGGAACTGAAACTAATCAATCAGTTAGGCTACCAAGCCAAGCTAGTGACATATGGTCTGGGTCGAAATGTAGGTGATGCAGATATTTATCGAACAAACTCTCTACCCTGGTACCATAAAACATCAGCCGGTCCAGCCTTGAGTAAGTTGTTACTCGACCTCCTGATGATTCCATTGGCATATCGGCTGACCAAACAACTCAAACCTAACATAATCCATGCCCATCTGACCGAAAGTATACTGGTGGCGTATTGGCTTAAACTAAAATGGCGCATTCCCATTGTGCTTGATTTGCAAAGCGTGATGGATATTGAATTACGTAGTTATGGTGGAATCTGGAAACTGTGGGCACCGTTTGCCAGACTGTATGAACATTGGGCAATTGCTCAAGCAGACCAAATACTTGTCAGTAATCGAAACGGTGCTACGATTTTGCAGAAACGTTATCCCAATAAATCAATTGTGCTGTTGGCTGACGGTATCGGTCAAATCCACAACGAAATTACCAAAAAAACCTACGATATTGTCTATAGCGGCGGACTCGGTACACAAAAAGGCACACCGGAATTGATCAATATACTACGAACCGTATCTCAGAAGAAAATTTTAATCATTGCCCCTGACCCCAAGAATATTTGGAGAAAAATAATTCCACATACTACTTGGTTTGATCATGTGCCGTATGAGGAGTTATTACGAACGCTGGCGCAAGCAAAAATAGGCCTTGAACCAAAACCGATTGAATCAACTGAAGGCAGTGCCAAAGAACTAAATTACATGGCAGCTGGAGTTGTGCCGGCTCGAACCACAACCGAAGTGAACCAGTTATTAACTGATCAGGTCTGGTATCAAGAAAAAGTTGTAGACCTATCACACCAGGTCCAACAACATCTTTGGAGTAATCAATTACCCCTGCTCAAAAAAGTGTATGAGTCTTGTACGACGTAACGCCGAAATCTTGTTAGGTACTGAGTTTCTCACTCGGCTACTGTTGTTTTTTGTTGTTGTCCAATTAATGAATAGTTTAGGAGACGAACGGTACGGACAGTTAGCGTATGTTTTTGCGATCGCTAATTTGTGTGTAGTGTTGGCCGATTTTGGGCTACACACCTACGTCACTCGTTTACTGGCTCAATCAGAGACAGGTTGGCTCACACAACGTCGATCTATTATTATTCTGAAAATCATCGGATCGATGTTGGCTTGGATAGTAACGGTCTTGATTGTATCCCTCACTAATCAGCTGTCGATTTTGATTATTGCTGCCGGGGCCTTAGCCATCATTGCCGCCAACGCCCGAACATTTAGTGAGGCCGTCGCCCGCGGACAACAACATATGCAACTGGAAGCGTATAGTAAGATTACTTATGCCATTATTCAAGGCATTGCTCTGATTGTGACCATATATCTGACAAATTCTTTATTGGTGATTGCGGCTGTGTACATGATCAC